>JAZOPY010000115.1:0-13601 GCA_045655825.1 Candidatus Cryptobacteroides sp.
GGTATCAAGAAATTCGGTGATCAGGCTGTAAAGGCTGGCAACATCCTCGTTCGTCAGAGAGGTACAGTTCACAACCCAGGTCTGAACGTAGGTATGGGTAAGGATCACACTCTTTACGCTCTTATTGACGGTAAGGTAAGCTTCCGCAAGAAGGCAGACAACAAGTCTTACGTTTCAGTGCTTCCTTTCGAGAACTAATCCCCGAAAGATACTGGAAAAGTCATAAAGGCAGTAATCCATTGGATTATTGCCTTTTATTTTTTCTGGAAATTATTTAAATTTGCATGTTTTGTTCGATTGATAAAAGATTTTAAAAAATATACACTATGCTTACTCTTAAATTGCTTCGTGAAAATCCAGAGTTTGTGATTGAGAAGCTTGCAAAAAAGAACTTTGATGCAAAGGAGATCGTTGAGAAAATCAATGCTCTCGACCAGAATAGAAGAACTCTTCAGGCGGAGCTCGACTCGTGCCTGGCGGAGCAGAAGAAGAAAGCTGCGCAGATCGGCGGTCTTATGAAGGAAGGCAAGAGAGAGGAGGCTGAGGCTGTCAAGGCCGAGGTGGCTGCTCTCAAAGTCCGTTCTGCTGAAATTGAAAAGACTTCTCAGGAGAACAATGCCGAGCTTGATTCGCTTGTTGTTCTTCTTCCTAATATCCCATGTGATATTGTTCCTGAAGGAAAGTGTGCAGAGGATAATGTTGTGGTCAAGACAGGTAATGAGATTCCTGAGCTCGGCGAGAACAATCTTCCTCATTGGGAGCTTGCAAAGAAGTATGACATCATCGACTTTGATCTTGGTGTGAAGCTCACAGGAGCAGGATTCCCTGTATACAAGGGCAAGGGAGCAAGACTTCAGAGAGCCTTGATCAACTTCTTCCTCGACTACAATACAAATGCCGGTTATCAGGAGGTGGAGCCACCGGTACTAGTAAACGAGGCTTCAGGCTTCGGTACAGGACAGCTTCCTGACAAGGAAGGCCAGATGTATCACGCGACTGCAGATAACTTCTATCTGGTTCCGACAGCAGAGGTCCCTGTGACCAATATCTTCAGGGATGTCATCCTCTCAAATAACGACTTCCCAGTGAAGATGACAGCTTACACACCTTGCTTCCGTCGCGAGGCCGGTTCGTATGGCAAGGATGTTCGAGGACTTAACCGTCTGCACCAGTTCGACAAGGTGGAGATTGTACGCGTAGAGAAGCCTGAGGACTCATATGCAGCTTTGGATGAGATGGTCGCACATGTCGAGTCTATTGTCAAGGCACTCGGCCTTCCATACAGAATTCTCCGTCTTTGCGGTGGCGACATGAGCTTCACTTCAGCCCTCACTTATGACTTCGAGGTTTACTCGGCAGCTCAGGGAAGATGGCTCGAGATCTCGTCAGTTTCAAACTTCGAGTCATATCAGGCAAACCGTCTGAAGCTCAGATATAAGGATGGCGATGGCAAGGCTCAGCTTGCTCATACTCTTAACGGCAGCTCGCTCGCGCTTCCTCGCGTGGTCGCTGCGCTTCTGGAGAACTATCAGAAGGGTGACAGAATCGAGATTCCTGAGGCCCTTCGTCCATACACCGGTTTCGACTACATCGACTAATGACAATATTGGGCATTGATCCAGGAACAAATATTCTTGGTTATGGCATAATAAGTGTGGACTCCAAGGGTCCACACTATGTCGATATGGGAGTCTTTGACCTTAGGAAGATCAAGGATCCTTTCGAGAAGCTTGCCAATATCTTTGCCGGAGTTAGTGAACTTATTGAAGAGCATCATCCTGACCAGTTGGCGGTCGAGTCTCCGTTCTATGGAAAAAACGCTCAGGTGATTCTGAAGCTTGGACGCGCCCAAGGTGCTGCGCTTACTGCTGCAGTCATGAAAGGCATACCGGTTGCTGAATATGCACCTCGAAAGGCCAAAATTGCAATATGTGGCAATGGAGCAGCCTCCAAGGAACAGGTGGCGATGATGATACAGAAGACTCTCAAGGTGGACCTTGATCCAAAATATCTCGATGCTACAGATGCTTTGGCCATAGCGTTGTGCCATCACTACCAACTATCCAATCCTCTGGCAGGAGTGTCGGGGAAGACGGACTGGAAGAAATTCCTTCAGGACAATCCTGACAGAATAAAAAAATAAGTCTTGTATTTAAACCTTAGGTTTAACAATGTGTCAAATTGACTATGGAAAACAGACATCATATCTCATTTATCAGATCATTCGTTGCCTCTCTGGCATTGCTTCTGAGTTTTACAGCCTTTGCTCAAGGCTCATTTTCTGTGAAATTAAGACTGCTTGACTCAAAGACTTCTGAGCCAGTCTCATTTGCTACGGTTTCCCTGACCGTCAAGGGACAGGATACGGCAGCAAAGTATGTGCTCTCTGACTCAGAGGGAAATGCTGAGCTCACCAAGGTAAAGAAAGGAACCTATGTTCTTAAGGCTGAACTTATGGGCTATGTGACTCATTCTCAGGAAATTGCCCTTGCAAAAAATCTTGATCTCGGCGATGTGAAACTTGCCGAAGACGTAAAGGTTCTCGACGCAGCGAGTGTCACAGCGGTTGGAAATCCTATCGTTGTGAAGAAGGATACGATCGAGTACACGGCATCTTCTTTCAAGACGTCTGACAATGATATGCTCGAGGCTTTGCTTAAGAAACTTCCTGGTGTCGAAGTTGAAGCCGACGGATCTATCACAGCAAACGGAGAGACAATCAAGAAGATTACTATCGACGGCAAGACATTCTTCCTTGATGACCCTCAGCTTGCTTCCAAGAATATTCCGGCAAAACTTATCGAGAAGGTTAAGGTCGTGGAGAAGAAGTCTGACCAGGCGAAATTCACCGGTATCGATGACGGCGAAGAGGAAACTATCATCGACCTTTCAATGAAACCAGGTATGATGCAGGGCTGGTTCGGTAATGTCATGGGCGGTGGCGGTCACGACGTGCCAGGCGCTGGATCGGATATGAGCGACTGGCGTTATCAGGGTGCGGCAATGGTCGGACGATTCACAGACAAGAGTCAGATAAGTATTATCCTCAACGGAAACAATACCAATAACCGTGGCTTCAATGACATGGCCGGCAGCATGATGCAGGGTATGCGCGGTGGCGGAGGAATGGGCCGTGGAATGGGCGGCTGGGGTGGCCGTAACGGTATCACAACATCATGGATGGGAGGCCTTAACGGTGCCTTCACTCTTTGCGACGGTGACATGGACCTTGCCGGAAACTACCTGTACAATGGTTCCATCAATGAGGTTATGGAGGAAAGTTCCAAGATCACATATCTTGATGACGGAAGCCGTCTCTTGAACAATCAGAATGGTAATGACCGCACAATGACCCAGGGTCACAGATTCGGTATCCGTCTGGAACACGAGTTCTCGGAGAATACTTCGATTCTCTTCGAACCGCAGTTCAACTTCGGTCATGGATCATACAACGAGTTCTCAAACTTTGAGACTCTTACTGAAAGAGGTGAGGTGCGTGACTCTACAAACAAGGGTTTCTCAAACAACTTCGGTGACAACCAGAACTGGCAGACCAGCGGTTTCTTCCTCTTCAGACAGCGTCTCGGCAAGCCGGGAAGAACAATTTCTGCAAACATACGATACAGTTTCAGCAATAATGAAATGGTTGGAAACAATCTCTCGCTTACACAGGTGAAGAATGCCGAGACAGGTGCCTGGGGAGATGAAAGGGTTGACCAGCGTTTCGATCAGAACTCAAAGGGATCGTCTCTCAGCGGTAGGGTAGTATATACAGAACCTCTCGGACATGATTTCTTCCTCGAGGCAAACTATCAGTATGGCTGGAACAGAAATACCTCATTCAAGAATACAATCAACAATTTGACAGGTGAAGTGGATGACAGGTATTCAAATCAGATTCTCAACCGCTCGATCACTCAGCGTGCAGGAGTCAACTTCAGCTATCAGAAAGAGAAGTTCCGTGCTCAGCTCGGTGCGTCTATCAACCCTACAGACACATACAATGAGACCACAGGACATGATCCTTATCGCAGCAAGGTGATCAACTGGTCTCCACAGGCGATGCTGAACTATGAGTTCAACGACAATACGAACATCCGTTTCTTCTATTGGGGACGTTCTTCACAGCCTTCTACATCTCAGCTCCTCCCGGTGCCTGATAATTCGAATCCGTTGAACATCTCGCTTGGTAATCCGAACCTGAACCCATACTTCAATCACAGCATCCGCGGTAATTTCGGCTATACCAACAAGAAGACATTCACTTCAGTACACGCGCGCTTCGGTGCCGGTCTGGTGGAGAATGCCATTACAAATGCACAGTGGTATGATAATGCAGGAGTTCAGTACTCGATTCCTGTAAACGGTCCGGGAACTGGAAATGTGGACCTTCGCGTCATGGTGAATTCGCCGTTCGGCAAGTCCGGCTTCTCGATCTTCTCGATGACATACGGACGTTACAACCAGTCGACTTCATTCATCGGAACAAATGCCCTTGATACTGAGAAGTATTATAATGCAGAGGAGGCAAGCTTTGATTACAATGCATTCGCAAGAGACTATGCCGACCTTTCTGAAAGCGATGACTTCATCAACAACAAGACGCAGACCATGAGCTTTACTCAGAGATTGCGTCTCACATACAGAAATGATTTCGTTGAGGTTACTGTCGGCGGACGTACCCGAATGAACAAGTCATGGTATACCATGGAGAATAGTCAGCTTACTGCAACCTGGAACAATCAGATCGACGCATCGATGAACTGGACAATTCCAGGCGGCATCAATATCATTTCTGACGTGGACTACAACTGGTATAACGGATATACTACCCCTCAGGAGGATGAGATCATTGTCAATGCTGAGATTACCAAGCTGCTCTTCAAGAACAAGTGTACCCTTGCCCTCAAGGCGTATGACATCCTTGGACAGTCTAAGAATCTTTCGGTTTCAGATTCTGCAAACTACCACATGGAGACCCGCAACAACACTCTCGGTCGTTACATCATCCTGTCGCTTACCTACCGTTTCGGTAACTTCGGTGGAGGCCCTGGCGGACATGGTGGACGTGGCCCTATGGGAGGCGGACCTAGACGCTAAGTTTTGATTGCAAGATTATTTCTTCGAAAGAAATCTCACAACCAGTGCAAGAAGCAGCAGCAGGAAAATAAAATTGCAGATGCGGCCGACGATGTCGCCGTGACTTACAAAGAACGTCATATCCTCGCGAAGAGGTATCTGACTTGATATTACAGCCGGCTCCCACCAAGGGGTCGGCTGAAGTATTTCACCTGTAGGGCTGATGATTGCGCTGATTCCGGTGTTGGCGCAGCGGGCAATGGCGCGACGTGTTTCAATGGCCCTGAGGGATGCGTAGCTTAAATGTTGACGGTATCCCGGTGTATCACCCCACCACGCATCGTTGGTTATGATGGTCATGGCCTTTGCCCCATCCCTTACATAACCTGTATAATATTCGCCGAAAACGGATTCATAGCATATTGCACAGCCAACGGGGATCGCGCTACTCTGGTTGGAGCATACGTGAAGCACTTCAGTGTTGCCCTGTCCGATGCAGCGTCCCATCACTCCGCCTAATTTGTCGTCCAGCGGGCAAAGGATAGCAGGATATGGGGTCTTCTCGACAGCCACGACCAGTTTGTTCTTATGGAATATCTCGGTGCGGCCCGTGCCGTCGATCATCAGTGCAGAATTATGTGATTCGCTCCATACACCCTCTCCTGCCTTGCGTGCTGTATGGGAGGGCGCCTGGGCTGATTCTATGAAACTGTGGCTTGATGCTCCGAACAGCATGCTTGTGTTGGGGTGTTCCTGAAGGAATGAGGCGAATGTCTTCCAGGTGCGGCTGCTCTGGATATTATTGGTGATTACGTCCGAAGTGAATGTCTCAGGAGCTACAATAAGGAGCGGTGTAGCTGTCGAGTCGGCTTTTCTTTCGTGCAATCTTTCCTGAACCATTTGCAGAAGCAGGCTGTTCTGCTCTGTCTGGGTCATGGCCTCGAATTTATTATACGGGTCGATGTTTGGCTGAACTATAAGCACATCGAGTTTCTCGCCCTCAGTCATGGCATCCTTGTATCTGCTTCCTATGACAGGGGATGCTATGAATGGTACAATCACTATTGAGAACAAGCCTATGAAAGCTGCAGTTTTTGCTTTCCAGTTGAAAGTGAACCACTGTCCGTCGGATAGTGCTGTCATCAGGCCGAACAAGCCAAGGTTGCTGGCCCATATCCATATCGAACCTCCAAGGGTTCCGGTGTATTCATACCATTGGATCGCCCAGGTTGATTGTGCGAATGAGTTTCCAAGCACAAGCCATGGCCATGAAATCTCGGCGTCGAAGTAAAATCTTTCCCATGCAATCCAAGCCACCATAAGGAACATATACGGCAGCGCGCCATTGAACTTCTTCTTGCTCAGACGGAACAATCCGAATATCAATGACATCTGGAATGCGTTGGCGAAGATCGCAAACAAGCCGCCGCCAAGAGTTGCATTGCATACCCAGAATGTCGTGATCGCATTCCAGAGCACGAATGTTGTATAGTGGTAGACCCAGACATGCTTCGTTCCGTTCAATGTGGCGATCCTATCCATACACAAGAGCGGAATCAATCCGAAAAGCGAAAGAAATCCTGTATGTGGTATGAGGAATGGGATGGACATGATTACTGCAGAAAGAATAGACAGTCCCCAAAGCAATATATTATCTTTTTTCATAAGAATCATAACATGAATAGTAGGACAAAGATATAAATAATTTACTATCTTTGTACGATTACATTAATGGGATACATATGGACTTGCTTATTAATATCATCAAAGGTTTTCTGGTCGGCGTTGCCGCGTCGATTCCTGTAGGTCCTGTAGCAATTCTTGTGGTACAGAAATCATTGAGCAAGGGTTACAAAGCTGGTTTTGTCACAGGTCTTGGTGCAAGTGTCGTTGATACTCTATTTGCTGTAATTGCTGTCTTTGCTCTGGCCTTCACTCAGAAGTTCCTGAGTGATCATGAGGTGGTCATTCTTTTGGCCGGAGGAGTCATACTTATCGGACTTGGACTGGCCATGACCTTGAAGAACCCTTTCCGAAAAATGAAGGCTGACGGTACGACGGGTGCGTCTGTGACGGATTTCATGCAGGCTGTACTCATGACGATATCAAATCCGGGAGCGATTTTCGTGATGCTTGCTCTCTTTGCTTTCTTCGGTATAGCCGACTCGTCACCAAGCACATGGCATGTCGCACCGATACTCTTATCGGTTGCCGGTGGCTCTGTTACCTATTGGTTCCTCATCTCATGGGGCTTGGGTTACTTCAGAAACAAGTTCAAGATGACCACGATCCTATGGATCAGCAGGGTTATGGGTGCGCTTGTTGTGATCATCGGAATGGTTTTGCTTACCCAGGGCCTTTTTAAGGTGATTTTCCATGGAATGCCTATACAATAATCATATGAAGAATTCTAAAGTTTATTTTACCGATCTCAGGACAGTTCCTGGGAACGACATGCTTACAAAGCTTGAACGTTTGATCAGAAAGGCCGGTATTGCCGATATCGATTTTGACGGAAAGTTTACTGCGATCAAGATTCACTTCGGTGAGCCTGGTAATCTTGCATACATCCGTCCGAACTATGCTGCGAGGGTTGTTGATGTAATACGCTCTCTTGGTGGAAAGCCTTTCCTCACAGATTCAAACACCCTTTATACCGGTGGACGTTCCAATGCAGTAGATCATCTTAATGCTGCAATGGAGAACGGTTTTAATCGTATAGGCGCACATGCTGATGTGATTATCGCAGACGGTCTGAAAGGTACTGACTATAAGGAGGTGCCATGCGGCGGAACATACTGCCCGTCTCCAAAAATTGGAGCAGCCATAGCGGATGCGGATGTCGTTATTTCCATGAACCACTTCAAGGGACATGAGCAGAGCGGATTCGGTGGAGCCCTGAAGAATCTTGGAATGGGCTCAGCAAGCGTTGGCGGAAAGCTTGAACTTCATTCTTCTTCTCAGCCTTGTATTGACCTCGACAATTGTATCGGCTGCCGTATCTGTGAGAGATATTGCCGTCATGATGCTGTTAAGGTAGTTGACCGGAAGGCTGTGATTGATTATGACAAGTGCGTAGGTTGCGGTCAGTGTGTGGCTGTATGTCAGAAGTCTGCAGCGGTAATCAAGGATTATGATACTTCTGAAGTGCTCAACAGCAAGATTGCGGAATATGCTTTGGCGGTAGTCAAGGATAAGCCGTCTTTCCATATCAGCTTCATAATGAACGTTTCCCCTAACTGCGATTGCTGGGGACATAATGATGCGGCTATCGTTCCTGATCTGGGTATAGCGGCTTCCTTTGACCCTGTTGCATTGGATTGTGCATGCGCTGATATGGTCAAGGCTGCTCCAAGTCTCATGGGCAATGCGATCTCTGATAAGGATGGAGAATGCACCTGCGGACACCATCATCACCATAAGGGTGAGGACAAGTTCCGTATCGTGCATCCTGATACAGACTGGGAGTCGGGCGTCAAGTATGGCGAGAAGATCGGCCTTGGCTGCCGCTCTTATGAATTGATACATGTTAAATAATTATATGGCTAAAAAGACTAAATCAAATAAGAATTTCTTTAGTGAAGCCTATAGGAAGGTAGTCGGATGGAAATGGTTCTGGATTGTCGGAAACCTTGCCCTTGCGATAGTGATTGCTGTAGCGCTTATCTTTGGTGCCAAAGGCTTGCTGTCCCTGGGGACAGATCACGGCGAGCATATTCAGGTACCTGAGTTTGTTGGAATGACCCTTAAGGATGCGCAGAAGGCTGCAAAGGATGCAGGCGTGCGTCTTACGGTTGTAGATTCAGTATATGCGAAGAAGGGACGAGGACTGGTCCGCGAGCAGAATCCTGCTCCTGGCGCCATGGTCAAGGAGGGTAGAAGGGTTCTGCTTACCATGAATGCGTTCGGTGTTCAGAAGGTGGCGGTCCCAAACCTTGTTGGATATTCGACAAGACAGGCTATGGCGGAGCTGAATACAAAGGGCCTGAACCTTGGCAAGATCATTTATGTTGCTGATATGGCTACTAACAATGTTCTCAAACAGAGGTACAATGGCAAGGTTATAGAACCGGGAGCAATGGTTGAGGCCGAGGCTTCTATAGATATTGTTGTCGGCCTGAATCCAGACAACTGCGAGACTGTTATTCCTGATGTTCGTGGAAAGCGCAGTACTGAGGCTTCCAGGGAGTTGAACGAGTTGTATCTTAACGTCAATCGCCTTCGATATGACAAGAGTGTAAAGACCTATGAGGATTCATTGAGGGCAGTAGTGTACAAGCAGGCTCCGGAACCTTCACAGCTTCCGATAAAGATGGGTACGGAAGTCACACTATATCTTAGAGTAGAGGAGGCACAGGAGTAATCATGGATCTGCAGGAAAATTATAATGACGAGGTTGCTTTTGAAGATGAGCAGCAGGAAATGTTTGAGCATTATCGCTTTGACATAGCTGCTGGTCAGGAACCTATGCGTGTTGACAAGTATCTGGCGACCCATATGGAGTATACTTCGCGCCATCGTATCCAGTTAGCAATAAAGGCTGAATATATCCGTGTAAACGACAGAATCGTCAAGGCAAATTATGTCGTGCGCCCCGGTGATGTGGTGACATTCGTTATGCCTTATCAGCGTCGTGGCCTGGAGATTCTTCCTGAGGAGATTCCTCTTAATATAGTCCATGAGGATGAAGATGTGCTGGTACTCAATAAGGAACCGGGTATGGTCGTTCATCCTGGCCACGGACATTTCAGCGGAACATTGATCAATGCTCTTGCACATCATTTAGGCCTGTCGCAGGGACCTGATGCAGAGGATGAGCGCATGGGTGTTCTTGTACATCGTATAGACAAGGATACATCAGGTCTGCTTGTGGTTGCCAAAAATGAGGAGGCTCAGCTTAATCTTGCAAAGCAGTTCTTCGTTCACTCTATCGAGCGCCGCTACGTGGCGATCGTATGGGGTAATCTTAAGGATGATGAAGGAACAATCATAGGTAACATCGGCCGTGATCCTAACGACCGTATGCGATTTAAGGTGTTTCCGGAAGGGGATTATGGAAAGCATGCGGTGACGCATTATCGAGTGCTTGAGCGTTTCGGCTATGTTACTGTTGTGGAATGCCGTCTTGAGACAGGACGTACCCATCAGATCCGTGTTCATTTCAACTGGATCGGCCATCCTCTCTTCAATGATGACAGGTATGATGGTGCCGAGATAAGAAAAGGAACCATATATGCCAAGTACCGCCAGTTTATCGAGAACTGCTTCAAGCTGCTCCCAAGGCAGGCTCTTCATGCGAAGACTCTGGGGTTTGTACATCCGCGGACAAAGCAGATGGTGCGATTTGACTCGGAACTGCCTTCAGATATGCAGGCTTTGATCGACAAGTGGCGTAAATACTCGGAAAACATGAGTCAGTTCCTCGAAGAGTAGGAATATGAGGTTGGTTTTATACAGGCTGTGCCCAAAAGGCATGGCCTGTTTTGGTATGCTCTTTGCCCTCTTGTAAATTTGAATATTTAAAAATAAGCTAATATGAAAAAGATGATGATGACCATTATGGTTTTGCTCGTGGGGCTTGCGGCAGCTGCTCCCGGCGCATCTGCTCAAGGCCATAATACACTTGAGGCATGGAAGGAGGATATGGCGAAGTTTCGTGCCCGTTCGGAGCAGGATAGGAAACTGACCGAACTTACCGACTCTATCGCGGGCGTGCAAGCTATTGCTGCAGTCAAGAACCAGGATTTTGTTCTTGAAGCTCAGACCGTATCGTTCAAGAATGGAGCCAGCGTCTTTGTTAACTCGAATACTACCTTCATTTCTGTCAAAGGTGACCGTGCGGTTGTCCAGATTTCACCTAGTGATTTTGCCTCTGGACCTAATGGAGTCGGAGGCGTGACTGTCGACGGAAGGATCTCCGGACAGGAATATAGGGTTGGCAAGAGGGGGCAGGCCACCTACTCGTTCAATGTGATGGGAGTCGGGATCAATGCTCAGGTAGAGATATATCTCACACCTGGCACCAATCAGGCTTCAGCTACTGTTTACCCTAACTTTAACTCAAATACCGTTTGGCTTAAAGGCAATATAGTGCCTTACGATAATTCCAATGCCATTGAAGGCATGTCGTTGTAGGTGCCATGCACAATATATGTTAACGGATTTAAACAAACATGATATGAAAAAGATTTTATTCGCTTCTGCTCTGGTTCTCCTTGCAGCAGCATGTCAGATGGAGCCGTATCCGCAGGACGGAGATGGTGAGTATTTCGTCTATACCAATCCAGCCAAGGGTGTTGTCTTCAGCAAGTTCACTACTTTCAATATCGCGGATAGCCTGCTCATAATAGGTCAGGGTTCAAAACCTGAGTACTCGCAGTCGAAGAATGCTCTTGCAATCATTCAGGCGTTCAGAACCAATATGGAGAAACTAGGCTATGTCTATACTCCTTCCAGACCTGATGCAGATCTTGGACTGCAACTTACATACATGATAAAGACTGAACGTTTCGTGCATTATTATGATGAACCGTACTGGTGGCTTGATTATCCTGGATACTGGTCTCCTGGCTTCTGGGGTGACTGGTATGGATTCTACTATCCTCGTCCGAAGGTCTACTATTATTCTACAAACGCGCTTGTTGTTGATATGGTTGACCTCACTGCTGAGGAGGGGACCGGAAGGTCTCTTGAGGTAATCTGGTCGGTTTATATCGGAGGCCCGACCGGGCCAAGTGCAGCGTATGATGTACAGCGGATGAAGGCCGCAGCTGATCAGGCTTTTGCTCAATCCCCATATCTCAGTAATGCCTCCGATACTGTCATCTTGAGCGAAACGAAGGATCCTGAAAACAAATAGAAACGAATTATTTTTTGACAATATGAAAAAGATCATTTACATAATGCTGGCCTCAGCTGCAATGCTTCTGTTTGCTGGGGAAGCCAATGCCCAGATGGGCAAAAGGTACTATGTCAACGGCGGTTGGCAGTTCAATGGAACTATAGCAAATGACTTTGTCCAGAACGGCCAGGGCTATGGAGCCTACGTCGAAGGTGGATACTATATCACACCGCTTATCGCAGTCGGAGGTTTTGCAAGCTTCGGTACCAATAATGACTATGTCCCTAAGCAGACATATCAGCTTTCTGATGGAGCTGCTGTTACGACAGACCTTGACAGATCCATCTATCAGGTGCCTTTCGGTGCGACTATGAGGGTGCGTTTCATGAGGACAGAATTCCAGCCATACTTTCAGGCAAAAGTAGGTGCTGAATATTCAACCCAGAGCACCTACATGTCGACTTTCATAAACAGACATGACAACTGGGGATTTTATATATCTCCTGAAATAGGCTTCACATACTTCCCGTTCCATAAGACTGATGTCGGATTCCAGCTTGCTGCCTATTACAGCTATGCGACAAATCATAACGGAGATTATGGACTGAAAGGTTTGAATAATCTTGGATTCAAGCTCGGTCTGGCATTCTGATGCAGATGGCATTAAGAGGCTCTGAAAGGGCCGTGGCAGTCGTCAAAAAAAGGCCTTGTGACAAAAAATGTCGCAAGGCCTTCATTTTTATAAATAAAAATTTGCAGGTTAAGAAAAAAAGTGTACCTTTGCAGTCCGATTCGAAAAAACTCTGTTGAGGCACGGATTCGGACCAAGGATTGATTCGCTAGCTCAGTAGGTAGAGCACAACACTTTTAATGTTGGGGTCATGGGTTCGAGCCCCATGCGAATCACAAAAGTTCTTAAATTACTGCTTCCCTAGCTCAGTTGGTAGAGCACGACACTCTTAATGTTGGGGTCCAGGGTTCGAGCCCCTGGGGGAGCACAAAGGCGAAAGCCAAAAATACACATTGAAGCAATGCTTCCCTAGCTCAGTTGGTAGAGCACGACACTCTTAATGTTGGGGTCCAGGGTTCGAGCCCCTGGGGGAGCACGAAAGGTCAGCAGAAATGCTGACCTTTTTCGTTTGTATCAAGTTGATGATGTCTCTTTATGATATTGTTGCATATCTTTTGATATTGCAATAATAAATCATATTTTTGTGTCAAAGTTATAGATATATCAATAGTATGTATGATGATATAAACACTCCATATGAGTCTATTGTCTCACTTGGAGAAGCATTTGCAAAATATAGGAAATCTCTGAAGATTTCGCAGCAGCGGCTGCATGAGATGACCGGCATTTCAATCTTTACCATAAGTCAGTTTGAGAATGGTAAGGGACACGGATTGTCACTATCGCATTTCCTGCTCCTGATGGATGCTGTAGGATTGGAGATAACGTTAAGTGATCTGATTCCTGTTATCAGTGAGATTGATCCGGAAAAGATGTGGATGTCACAAAATAAGAAAGGAGGTAGAAAATGAATGGGAATGCAGTAAGAGTCGTGTTATGGGGTGAGACTGTTGGATATCTGATATGGGATTCCAGTAACTGGCGTACAACTACAGCAGTATTTAGTTTTGCCAAGGATTTTCTTGAAAAGGGTCTTGATATATCTCCTTT
>JAZOPY010000116.1:0-2762 GCA_045655825.1 Candidatus Cryptobacteroides sp.
TACGCTTACCTGTACCGTTCCATCCTGTGTTCACGAGGTATGCCTTAGCACCGACCTTCTCCATTCTCTTAACGAGCTCCTCACCGTACTTAGTTGGGTGGAGTGAAAGGAATGCTGCACCGAAGCAAGCTGAGAAAGTAGGAGTTGGCTCAGTGATGCCACGCTCTGTACCTGCGAGCTTAGCAGTAAATCCTGAAAGGAAGTAGTACTGAGTCTGCTCAGGAGTAAGGATAGAAACTGGAGGGAGAACTCCGAATGCGTCAGCAGAAAGGAAGATTACCTGCTGAGCGTGAGGTCCCTTAGAAACTGGCTTAACGATGTTCTCGATGTGATCGATTGGGTAAGAAACGCGAGTGTTCTCAGTCACGCTCTTGTCAGCGAAGTCGATCTTACCGTTCTCGTCTACAGATACGTTCTCGAGGAGAGCGTTGCGGCGGATAGCCTTGTAGATGTCTGGCTCAGAAACTGGGTCAAGGTTGATGACCTTAGCGTAGCAACCACCCTCGTAGTTGAATACACCCTCGTCATCCCAACCGTGCTCGTCGACACCGATGAGGAGTCTCTTAGGGTCAGTTGAAAGGGTAGTCTTACCTGTTCCTGAAAGACCGAAGAAGATAGCTGAGCTAGTACCCTCCATGTTTGTGTTTGCAGAGCAGTGCATTGAAGCGATGCCGCGAAGTGGGTTGTAGTAGTTCATGAGTGAGAACATACCCTTCTTCATCTCACCACCATACCAAGTGTTGAGGATTACCTGTTCCTTGCTCTTGAGGTTGAAAACAGTTGCAGTCTCAGAGTTGAGGCCGAGCTCCTGATAGTTGTCAACCTTTGCCTTTGAAGCATTGTAGCATACGAAATCTGGCTCACCATAGTTTGCAAGCTCCTCCTCTGTAGGACGGATGAACATGTTCTTTACGAAGTGTGCCTGCCATGCAACCTCCATGATGAAACGTACCTTAAGACGTGTAGCCTCGTTAGTACCGCAGAATGTATCAACAACATAAAGCTTCTTTCCTGAGAGCTGCTTAACAGCCTTAGCCTTAAGGTCGTCCCAAGCTGCCTCTGTGATCGGCTTGTTGTCGTTCTTGTACTCCTCAGAAGTCCACCATACTGTGTTCTCGCTAGCCTCGTTCTTTACGAAGAACTTGTCCTTAGGAGAACGTCCGGTGTAGATACCTGTCATAACGTTGACAGTATCAAGTTCTGTAAGCTGGCCTTTCTCGTATCCCTCGAGCTCTGGCTTGGTCTCCTCAGCGAAGAGAACCTCGTAAGATGGGTTGTGAAGGATTTCCTTCACGTCGGTAATACCGTACTTGGTCAAATCAAGTGTGCTCATAATTTTTTAAAAATATATTAAGGTTTAACTCTTTTCTTATATCCTCGCAAAAATAACTATTTTTTGTGATTAGACAATAAGCCTATATAACAATTTTTGTACTTTTGCAGTATGACAGCTCTGGAGACATTAAAAGAATATTGGGGCTATGATGCCTTTCGGCCGATGCAGGAGGAAATTGTTGACTCTGCGTTGGAAGATAAGGACGTGCTGGCCATTCTTCCGACTGGAGGTGGAAAGTCCGTGTGCTTTCAGGTGCCGGCAATGATGAGGGATGGAATCGCCATCGTCGTAACGCCTCTGATCGCGCTGATGAAGGACCAGGTGCAGAATCTTAATGCTCGCGGAATCAAGGCTTTATGCATTCATGCCGGCATGACCCGCCGTGAGGTAGACAACACCTTGAACAATGCCCTTTATGGCGATTTCAAATTCCTGTATGTCTCTCCCGAGCGTCTCGCTACTCAGCTTTTCCAAGGCTATGTCCGGGAAATGACAGTCAGCTATATTGTGGTGGATGAGGCCCATTGTATTTCTCAATGGGGCTATGACTTTCGTCCCAATTATCTTCAGATTGGCAAGCTGCGTGAGATTGTCGATGCTCCGATAATAGCACTTACGGCAACGGCGACTCCGGAGGTAGCGGAGGATATAATGCTGAGGCTCGGATTCAAGGAAAAGTGTCTGATCAAGAGTGGCTTCGAGAGACCGAACCTGTCCTATATCGTACGCAAGTGTGAGGATAAGTTGGGGCAGCTGCTCAACATCTGTCAGAGTGTGGAAGGCACAGGAGTAGTCTATGTCCGCAGCCGCAAGAAGACCGAAGAACTGGCGGCATTTCTGGCAGCAAACGACGTTTCGTCCTCTTTCTATCATGCAGGTCTTGGCCCCGAGTCCCGCGCTGACCGTCAGGAACAGTGGAAGTCGGACAAGATCCGTGTGATGGTCTGTACAAATGCGTTCGGAATGGGTATAGATAAGCCGGACGTGAGGTTTGTTGTACATTTCGATGTCCCAGATAGCCCGGAGGCCTATTTTCAGGAGGCGGGCAGGGGAGGCCGTGACGGAAAGCGCAGTTTTGCCGTGATGCTGTGGAACGGATCGGATATCAGGAGAATGAAGCAGTTGCACACAGTCTCATTTCCGACCCTTGACTATATGGAAGACATCTATCACAAGGTGCATGCCTTCTATGACGTTCCTTATGATACAGGAATGGGCAGGCAGTTGAAATTTGACCTTGACGCATTCTGTCGTAAGTTCAAACTACAGAGACAGACTGTTTATTATTCCATAATATATATGGAGAGGGCGGGGCACTGGACATTCTCAGAAGATGTCGATATCAGCACAAAGGTGCAGATAATGGCAAGCCGCGATGATATCTACGACTTGCAGTTCGAGGACGGGAGGATGTACACTCTTCTGG
>JAZOPY010000117.1:0-16872 GCA_045655825.1 Candidatus Cryptobacteroides sp.
CTTAGCTCCTGGTACAGAGCCCTTTACTACGATAAGGTTGTTCTCAGGCATAACCTTGATCACCTCGAGGTTGAACACTGTCACGCGCTCGTTACCCATGTGACCGGCCATACGCATTCCCTTGAATACGCGTGAAGGCCATGATGATGCACCGAGTGAACCAGGGTGACGAAGACGGTTGTGCTGGCCGTGGGTAGTTCCACCTACTCCTGCAAATCCGTGACGCTTAACTACGCCCTGGAAACCCTTACCCTTTGATGTTCCGACTACATCCACGAATGAAACGCCTTCAAAAACGTCAGCCACTGTGAGTGTGTCGCCAAGCTGGAGCTCCTTAGCGAAGTCAGCCTTAAACTCAACGAGTTTGCGCTTAGGAGTTGTTCCTGCCTTTTCAAAATGGCCCTTAAGAGCCTTGCTGGCATGCTTTTCACTCATTTCGTCATAGGCAAGCTGTACAGCGGCATAGCCGTCTTTCTCAACTGTACGAATCTGCGTAACTACACATGGACCAGCCTCAATAACGGTGCATGGAATATTCTTTCCATCGGCACCGAAAACGGAAGTCATTCCGATTTTCTTTCCAATTAATCCAGGCATTGGTTTGTTTAATTAATTGATTATAAATAATTTACGTCCCGCTACACATTTTTGCGGGCTGCAAATATACAACTATTATTTTAATTTTCAACACTTTACGAGAAAAAATTGTTGATAACTTTTTATCCAATTATTATTACTATCTTTGCGCGGATATATAATATAGGTATATGATACTAGGTGCATTTGACTTCATACAGATGTCTTTTACGGACATCCTGGACATCATCCTCCTGGGACTGATCATATTTGTAGCATTCCGATGGCTGAAGGGTTCTTCCGCCATAAGTATCTTCGTAGCTATCGTCTCATTATACCTGATACGCGTCCTTGTAACAGCTTTCAACATGAGGCTCATCGAGGCCATACTGAACATGATCCTCGATGTGGGAGTGCTTGCATTCATCGTGATATTCCAGCCTGAAATCAGAAAATTCCTCACCAGACTTGGAAACAGATACATGAGCAACCCACAGGGAAAGGCTCTTGTCGACAAGATCCTCGGACGCAACAAGAATCATGGCGAATATGCAGAAGAGGTCAACAACATCACCGAGGCATGCAGAAGAATGTCTGAAGAAAAGACCGGAGCCCTCATCGTCATTGCCCATACGACGGCACTGGATGACATCATAAGCACCGGGGACAGGATCAACGCCAGCATCCACAGACGTCTCATCCTGAACCTGTTCTTCAAGAACTCCCCTCTTCATGACGGAGCGCTGATAATTTCCGGAAACAGGATTGTAGCAGCCAGATGTACGCTCCCTATCACGGAAAGAACGGACATACCTGCAAACTACGGAATGAGACACAAGGCGGCGATAGGTGTGACAGAAGAAACAGATGCAGACGCAATTGTAGTATCTGAAGAGACCGGAAGAATATCATTCGTATCCGGAGGCCAGGTGACCCCTATAAACAACATTAACGAACTGAAACTGAATCTGGCCACATCAATAAGCAAATAACAGAGCATAAAATTGAAAGAAGAAACATCCATAATAGATAGAAGACTTGAGCAGAAGATCGGATTTGACCGTATAAGGCAGATCATTTCCGACAGATGCTCGACATCCTATGCTTCCGAGAGGACGGCAGAGGAAAGGTTCTGCTCAGATGCGGCAGAGATCCGCAGAAGACTCCTGCTCACAGACGAGATGAGGCTCATAATGATGTTTGAAGACAGTTTTCCTTCAGGAGGCTTCATCGACTGCATAGACTTTCTCAAGCCACTTGAGAGGAGTTCATCATCCATTGACCTGCTGTCGCTGCGCAAGCTCAGGACCATGCTGGACACGCTCAGAAAGGTTACAGCGTTCTTCAGTTCTGTCAAGGATGAAGTATACCCTAACCTCAAGAGAATGAGCGCCGGCATACTTTCGTTCCCGGAAGTACACCGCAGGATAGACAATATAATCGACCGTTACGGCGAAGTAAAGGACACAGCTTCCGACGAACTCTATGACATCCGCAAGTCCCTTCGGGAGAAGGAAGGAGCCATATCCAGGAGGATGAGCGCAATCCTTAAGAAGGCACAGGAAGAAGGTATCGTAGATGCTGATGCCGGAGTATCCGTACGTGACGGAAAGATGCTCATCCCGGTAAGCGCAGCCAACAAGAAACGTATAGCCGGATTCATCTACGACGAGTCCGCTTCCGGAAAGACAGCATTCATCGAGCCGGCCGAAGTGGTGGAGCTCGACAACCAGATCAAGGAACTTCAGTTCTCCGAACAAAGAGAAATCCTTCGCATCCTCCTCGAGTTCACCGAATTCATGAGGCCATACATCCCGGAACTTCTGGATGCCGCAGTTTACCTTGGAGAGATAGATTTCCTCATGGCCAAGGCCCAGGTATCCCTTGACTTCATCGCAGGTATGCCGATTATCTCCGAAAACGGCGAGATGAATCTCAGAAAGGCACGTCATCCGCTCCTGGAAAGAACCCTCAAGAAAGAAAAGAAGGAGATTGTCCCGCTCACGGCGACATTGACTCCCGCAAAACATATCCTCCTGATCTCAGGACCTAATGCCGGAGGAAAATCCGTTTGCCTGAAGACGGTCGGACTGCTGCAGTACATGTTCCAGTGGGGAATGCTCATCCCAACATCAGAGACGTCGGAAATGCTTGTCTTCGACAGGGTCATGGTCGACATCGGAGACGACCAGTCGATCGACAACGATCTCAGTACATACAGCTCCTTCCTCGTGAACATGAAGGAGATGCTTGCAAAAGCTGATTCCCGCACGCTGGTTCTTATCGACGAGTTCGGCTCAGGCACGGAACCCGCTGCCGGAGGCGCCATCGCAGAGGCCATCCTCAGCGAACTTGACAAGAGAGGAGCATACGGAATCATCACGACCCACTATACCAACCTCAAGCTCTATGCTTCAGCCGACACAGGTGTGATGAACGGAGCCATGATGTTCGACGTGAAGAACATCGCCCCTATGTTCAAGCTGGAGATGGGACTTCCGGGCAATTCTTTCGCATTCGAGCTTGCGCGCAAGATGGGGCTCCCGGAGACAATCATCAAGGATGCAGAAACACGCGCCGGAGAAGAGTTCGTCGGCATCGAGCGAAACCTCCGCAAGATTGCCAGAAACAGAAAGGCTCTCGACGAGAAACTCGAGCGCATCAAGCATACGGACAAGACCCTCGAGAGCATTACAGACCGTTACCAGAAGGAACTCCAGCAGATAAAGCAGCTCAAGAAGGAAATCATCGATCAGGCCAAGAAGGAGGCTGAGGAGATAATCAAGGGGGCAAACAAGCAGGTAGAGCACACCATCAAGACCATCAAGGAGTCTCAGGCCGAAAAGGAATCCACCCAGGAGGCAAGAAAAGGCCTGCAGGACTTCATGTCAATCCTCGCTGCCAAGAAGGAACAGGAACAGAAGGAAAAGGAAGACTACATCGAGAAGAAGATAAAGCAGCTTGACGCCCGCAGGGAAAGACAGCAGCAGAGAAAGGCGCAAAAAGCAGACGAGAGATCCCAGCAGGAGCAGCGCGAGATGCTGGCCGAGCAGCAGAGACTGGAAGCATTCCGCAATGCACCTCTCAAAGTGGGAGAGAAAGTCAGGGTAAAGGAGAACGGAATGGTGGGAGAAGTCGCGAAAGTGTCTGCGAAGGCTGTTGTGGTGATCATAGGAAACATCAGCAGCAAGATGCCGCTGGACAAGGTCGAGAGGATCACGTCAAACGAGTTCAAGAGCGCCGTCAAGGAGACTGCAAGACCAGCCTCTACAATCAAGGTAGACTCATCCATCAACGAGAGGAAGCTGAACTTCAGCACGGAGATAGACGTCAGAGGAGAGAGGCTCAATGACGCTGTGGAGAAGATTACCAGATATGTGGACGATGCGATCATGCTCGGGGTCTCGACAGTAAGGATCATCCACGGAAAAGGGACCGGAGTTCTGCGCGATGAACTTCAGAAACTGATACGTACCATACCGGGAGTTGCATCCGTGCGTGACGAACACATACAGTTCGGTGGCACAGGAGTCACTATTGTTACTTTTGATTAATAGACTATGACTGAAAAGAATAAAAAGATCATTATCGGAGCTGGAGTGCTGGCCGCAGTTGCTGCTGCTGCAATGCTCTTCCTATCAGGAGAAGAGAAG
Organism: Candidatus Cryptobacteroides sp.; assembly: GCA_045655825.1. GTDB lineage: Bacteria > Bacteroidota > Bacteroidia > Bacteroidales > UBA932 > Cryptobacteroides. Next base: position 4,230 of record JAZOPY010000117.1, read on the forward strand.
GTTCACGAGACTGTCAAAGCAGGTCCTGAGGAGGTCGTGATAGAGTTTTCAGAGGCCATGATGGTCGGAGACTTTGAAAAGGCACAGAGTCTTTGCGACCATGCAGCCATGCAGGAGCACATTGATGCCTATACGCGGAAGTGGGAGGCGATGAGCCTCAAGGACAGCGCAGCATTCGCATCAACAGTAAAGATTCTTGGGGAAACCACTATTGAGATTGATGAGGTTGAGATGCAGGATGGAGTATGCTTCATTGATTACACATTGAGATTGGACAAAAACGCAAGAAAGTGCCGCGCCAGCTTGAAGAAGGAGGAGGGAGAATGGAAAGTAACGGAAATTACAGACAGGAATTAGGCCGCATCGGAGAGGACCTCGCGTGCAGGCATCTTGAAAGTCTGGGACATAGGATACTGGCTCGTAACTGGAGAAACGGACATCTGGAGATCGACATCATATCTCTTGGTGAAGATGGAATACATTTTGTAGAGGTCAAGACCCGCCGCAGGAACGTGCAGGCCGCCCCGCAGGATAATGTCGATCATAAAAAGCAGGCCAGGATCATAAAGGCGGCGAAAGGGTTCCTCAAAAGCAGGGAGGGAGTTCCATACGGCAGCCATGAATGCTCGTTCGATGTCGTGGCAGTGACTTTCGAAGGGGACAAGGCCCAGTTGGAATGGATACCGCAGGCATATATACCTATATATTTATAAGACTAACACAAAACCACATTATATAATGAACATAAACAACTGTTATTGCGTCATCATGGCCGGAGGCTCCGGAACAAGATTCTGGCCGGTCAGCAGGGCAGCAAAACCAAAGCAATTTCTTGATATCACAGGTACTGGACGCACATTCATCCAACAGACCTATGATAGATTCAGCAGGATTGTTCCTCAGGAGAACATCATTGTGGTGACTGCGCAGAAATATCACGACATTGTGCGCGAGCAGCTTCCACAGATTCCGGAAGAAAACCTTCTTCTTGAACCGTATGCAAGAAATACAGCTCCTTGTATTGCATACGCTACATACAAGCTCCTGACAAGAAATCCGGATGCGCATGTTGTAGTAACCCCGTCGGACCATGCCATCGACAATGAGGACCTCTTTGTAGATACAATCCTAAATGCGTTCGAATATGTTGAGCAGAATGATGTACTCATGACCCTTGGAGTCGTTCCTGCAAGACCTGACACAAACTACGGATATGTCCAGGCATGCGGAGGTAAGGCTGCGATGACAAGCAATGAGCCGATGCCAGTTAAGACATTCACCGAAAAGCCTGACAAGGACATGGCAAGCCTGTTCATCAGCACAGGAGAGTTCTTCTGGAATGCCGGTATCTTCCTCTGGAAGGCAAAGACCATCTGCAGCGAGCTCAGAAGACACCTCCCTGAAGTGGACGGTCTTTTTGAAGGATGGGAAAGAGCACTCGGATCAAAGATCGAAGGTGAGTTCATCCTCCGTGCATTCACCGACTGCCCAAACATATCAATCGACTACGGTGTCATGGAGAAGACCGACAGAGCATGGATATATCCTGTGAAGTTCGGCTGGAACGACATCGGAACATGGGAGTCATTATACAATTACTTTGGAGACAAGGATGGGCTTGGAAATGCAGTCAAGACCGAAAAATGCCTTCTTGAGGACGTGAAAAACGTCATGGCACTTTCCACAAACAAGAAAAAGCTCATCGCTATAAAGGGACTGGAAAACTTCATGGTGGTTGACACGGAAGATGCCCTTATCATCTGCCCTAAAGACGACAAGAATTTCAGAGACTTCATCTCAGGCATAGCAATGCCGGAATACGAAAAATACAGATAACTATGGAGAAAAGAATACAGGCCGACATGGTTGCGGCAATGAAAGCAAAGGAGACAGTGAAACTCGCATCACTCAGAGCCATCAAGGCAGCTGTCATGCTCGCCAAGACTGCTGAGGGAGCAACCGGCGAGGTTACTGACCAGGAGATCGTAAAGATCATCCAGAAGCTCGTGAAGCAGCGCAAGGAGAGCGCCCAGCAGTACAACGACGCAGGACGCCCTGAACTCGCAGAGAACGAGCTTGCAGAGGCAGCCGTAATGGAAGTTTACCTTCCAAAGCAGCTCTCGGAGGCAGAGCTTGAGGCTGAACTCACAAAGATCATCGCAGAGGTTGGAGCAACAACTCCACAGGAGATGGGCAAGGTGATGGGCGTAGCGACAAAGAAGCTCGCTGGCCTCGCAGACGGACGCGCCATCTCAGCAGCAGTGAAGAAACTTCTGGCATAATCTGATAGACATAAAACCAGCAGGTGCTGGATTCTCATGGTCCTTCCCATGGAATCCAGCACCTGCTGGCTTATACATGTTTATACGAATGCGATCTGGCCGTCGCGGATGGTGACGGTGATGGTGGTGTCGCGGTGGACATGGCCGTCGAGGATAGCTTTTGCCAGAAGGTTGACGAGTTCTTTCTGCATGAGTCGCTTGATAGGGCGGGCACCGTAGGCCGGTTCGTAACCCTTGGTGCTCATGTAGTCCTCGAACTCCTGGGTGAAGCTGATGGTCACTCCGTTCTCCGAGAGCTTATCCTGAAGGTCGTGCATCTGCATGCGGAGAATGTCACGGATGTCCGACTGCGAGAGCGGTTCGAACATGATCACTTCGTCGATACGGTTGAGGAACTCCGGACGCACAGTGCGCTTGAGCACCTCGACAACCTCGTTGCGGCAGTCTGCAAGCATCCTGGTGCGGTCCTCTCCCTCGACAGGGAGATGATCCATGAATGTCTGGATGATGTCTGCTCCCACATTGGACGTCATGATGAGGATTGTATTCTTGAAGTCTACCGTGCGGCCCTTGTTGTCGGTCAGTCGGCCGTCGTCAAGCACCTGAAGCAGGATATTGAACACATCCGGATGAGCCTTCTCAATCTCGTCAAGAAGCACCACCGAATATGGCTTGCGCCTCACCGCTTCCGTCAGCTGACCGCCCTCGTCATATCCTACATAGCCCGGAGGCGCTCCCACAAGACGACTTACAGAATGACGCTCCTGGTATTCGCTCATGTCAATGCGGGTCATCATGTTCTCATCATTGAAGAGAAACTCTGCAAGAGCCTTGGCCAGCTCTGTCTTACCGACACCGGTAGTTCCCATGAAAAGGAAAGAACCGATAGGTCTCTTCTCATTCTGCAGGCCCGCACGCGAACGGCGGACAGCGTCCGCAACCGCCTCAATGGCTGCATTCTGGCCTACCACCCTCTTATGAAGTTCGTTCTCCATCCTGAGGAGCTTCTCACGCTCGCTCTCAAGCATTCTCTTCACCGGAATACCTGTCCACTTTGCCACGACCTCTGCAATGTCCTCAGGAGTCACGGCTTCAGTGATGATCGGATCCTTCACTGCAGCCTGCTGAGCAGTCAGCTCTTCGATCCTCTTTTGAGTATCAGCCATCTTGCCGTAGCGGATCTCAGCTACCTTTCCGTAGTCACCAGCCCTCTCAGCATTATGAGCCTGAAGCTTATAGTCCTCCATCTTCTGACGCGCTGACTGAAGCTCCGAAAGGACTTTCTTTTCTTCCTCCCAACGCTTCTTCAAGGCATTTCTCTGTTCGCCGAGCTCCTTCAACTCTGCCTTTATCTTGTCCATCTTGAGAGACACACCCTCACGCTTGATGGCCTCACGCTCGATCTCCAGCTGACGGATACGGCTGTCCAGCTCCGCAATAGGCTCAGGCACAGAGTTCATTTCCAGACGAAGTTTGGATGCCGCCTCGTCAACAAGGTCAATGGCCTTGTCCGGAAGGAATCGTGTAGTGATATATCTGTGGGAAAGCTCCACAGCAGCGATAAGAGCATCATCTTCAATACGCACCTTATGGTGGTTCTCATAACGCTCCTTCAAGCCGCGCATGATGGAAATGGACGCAGCCGGAGACGGTTCATCCACCATCACCATCTGGAAACGGCGCTCCAGAGCCTTGTCTGCTTCAAAATACTTCTGGTACTCGTCCAGGGTAGTCGAGCCGATTGTCCTGAGCTCGCCTCGCGCCAAAGCCGGCTTGAGAATATTCGAAGCATCCATCGCGCCCGATGTACGGCCTGCTCCTACAAGGGTGTGAATCTCATCGATGAAGAGAATCACCTCTCCCTCACTGTCAACGACTTCCTTGACAACACCCTTGAGTCTTTCCTCAAACTCACCCTGATATTTGGCGCCGGCAATCAGTGCGCCAAGGTCCAATGAATATATTTTCCTGCTCTTGAGATTCTCCGGAACGTCGCCGTCAACTATCTTCTGTGCGATACCCTCTGAAATCGCCGTCTTTCCGACTCCAGGTTCTCCGACCAGAATAGGGTTGTTTTTTGTCCTCCTGCTGAGAATCTGCAGAACCCTTCTTATCTCCTCGTCCCTGCCTATTACAGGATCAAGCTTTCCCTGCGCTGCCCTCTCATTGAGATTGACAGCGAACCTGCCGAGATTTTCAAACTTATTTTCAGCCATAGTATTGTTTGTTATATAATTCAACGCAGTAATAGCCGTCTGCTCTACTGAACAGACGGCTATAGGTCAAATAATATTCCAAACGCCTTAGACTGACATTTTGTCAGCAGGCTTTAAATCAATTTACTCAGCTGAAGTCTCTGCTGACTCAGTTGCTGGAGCCTGCTCTCCTGCGAGTTCCTCTGTAAATGGAGGAATCACTCCTTCTTCTACCAGTTCTTCTGTTTCCTTGACATCCTGACCAGCTCTATCTACGAGATCGCTGCCCTTATCTGAATTGTAAGAGAATGATGCCACGATAGAAACAACGAGAATGAAGATTGCAAGTCCCCATGTGATCTTCTCGAGGATATCAGTTGTCTGACGAACACCAAAAGTCTGGTTACCTGCTGTGAAGTTGCTTGCAAGTCCACCTCCCTTGCCGTTCTGAAGCAGTACAACAAGAGTGATAAGTACGCTGCCAATAAGAGCAAGAACAGCCAAAATTGTAAATAATGCGCTCATATTTATATTATTACACTAATTTAATTCGTTCAATTTTTGAATAAGGGTTGCAAAGTAAGCACTTTTTTCCGGATATGCCAAAATTAGTTTTGAATAAATGTGCTTTGCCTGCTCAAAATAGCCCTGTTCTGCATAAATCTGGGCAAGAGTTTCTGTATAAAAGCCAAGATCATCAGCTCCGGATTCCACCTTCTCGGATTTATCCTGACAGGCCTTTGCAGCATAACGTGAAAAGACATTATCGTCTGATCTGCGGACCTTATCATAATCTTCCTGAGAAAAATAATCACCTACTCCGGCATAAGTCTTTCTCTTTTCCGGAACAATGGACTCATCCTCCGCACTGGCCGCTTCTGATATATATGCCTTTATGAGCTCCTCAACGTCCACATCTGTCCATTTTTCCGGATTCGTTGAACGCATCATTGCTGCAAGCTTTCCTCTTGAGCCGACATACATCGCCGCCTCGGCATACTGCTCCTTACCCCAGCTGTCTCCCATCTGGCTCATTCGTGCGCAAAGTTCCTTCCTTGCCCCACCGAACCAAGGGTAAAGATTGACGACACCGGCAAGTTCGTCAATAGTAAGTTTCTTTATATCGATATAAGATCCCATCGCTACCACCTTGCTACAGTCGCATTGAATATATCATCGCACAGCTGCTCCACGATCTCCTCGCACAACGACGCCTCGACAGCATCAAGAGGCTGCATGGCATCGAAATCTGCATAAGCCGAGAATGATTTGTCAGGGAAGTCATCCTCCGGGTACTTCCTGTTGGTGAAGCTGACCTTTACAGTTACCGTCAGACGGCTGGTCGCAGCCTGCTCGTTGGCAGTCACCGCCGATGCCTTCACATCATAACCAGACACTGCTCCTACAATTTCCAGATCACCATCCATATCCACCAGTTCAAGACGGGTGAGCTTAAGGAATTTTTCCTGCAGGGCCTCAGTTATCTGGTTGCTCAAAGAAGGGTTCACCTTCATGGCAGTGTACTCAAAATAGTTGATGGTCACGGTCTGGACATCCGCCTGAATCGACGTTCCTGTAAAGGAGTAGATGCCACAAGACTGCACCGCAAGCGCAGCCGCCGACACAACCAGCGTCATGACCAACTTTTTAAATATGTTTCCCGATGATACCATATATCCTGTCAATTCATTTGCTTTAACTTACGATAGAGCGTCCTCTCCGATATTCCAAGTTCAGCTGCCGCTGCCTTTCTGTTGCCATCATGTTTGCGAAGCACCTTTTCTATCAACTCCATGCTCGCATTCCTTATGGACATGTTTTCCGGAATCTGTTCCTCATATTCCTGTTCCTCCGGATCCTCGTCATATTCAGGGGTCTCGACGGCAGGAGGCGGAGGCAGAGACGGTGACGAAGGAGTCACAACCCCTAAACCTGCTTTAGCCACTATATCCTTTAGATAATCAACATCCTGCTTGAGTTTGAACAGTGTCCTGATAATGGCTTCCCTTTCATTTGCCGCCTCCGGAGAGTCATGGTAAGATGATGACGTAGCAGGAAGCATTTCCGGTTCTTCACGAGGTATGTATTTTGACAGGACCTCCACTCCGACTTCCCTCTTATCCATTCCCGCAGAAATTCTTTCGGACTCAAGAACAGAAACCTTTTCAGCCACATTCTTCAGCTGGCGGATATTACCAGGCCAACGATATTTACGGAGCATTATGGAAGCCTCCTCTGTAAGACTGATCTTGGCCATGCCGTATTTTGCTGAAAAATCAGACGCAAACTTACGGAAAAGAAGGTTGATGTCAGTAGGCCTCTCGCGCAGGGCCGGCATCTTGATCGTCACGGCATCAAGTCTGTAGTACAGATCTTCGCGAAACTTGCCCTGAGACACGGCATGAAGGAGGTTGACGTTTGTGGCAGCTATCACACGGACATCCGTGGTGAGCACTTTTGAAGAACCTACTCTGATGAACTCTCCTGACTGAAGTACGCGCAGAAGCTTGGCCTGAGAAGCCAAAGGAAGCTCGCCTATCTCATCAAGAAACAATGTACCGCCGTCAGCTTCTTCAAAATAACCTTTACGCATCTCGCTTGCACCTGTGAAGGAACCTTTTTCATGACCGAAAAGTTCAGAATCTATGGTTCCCTCCGGAATAGCTCCACAGTTGATAGCGAAATATTTACCTCTTCTGCGTGCGCTGTTCTGGTGAATGATGCGAGGAATGTTCTCCTTTCCGACTCCACTTTCTCCTGAAACCAACACTGTTATATCAGTAGGAGCCACAGCCATAGCTATCTCCAGCGCTCTGTTGAGAGCCGGATCATTGCCGATGATATCGTATTTATTCTTAAGTGTCTGTAATTCCTGGTTTGTCATAGCGCCGCAAAGTTACGAAAAGAGTAGAAAATATGTATCTCCCCTCTTAAAAAATATAAAAATATGATTATCTTTGCACCGAATATGCCCTAGGGCAAATAACACGTTGATAATATTTTAACCATTTATAATTTTACAATCAACATGAGAAAAAACATCAATTTCCTGTTTGCCGCTCTCGTAGCTCTCGCAGCTGCTGCATGTAGCTCTCCAGAGAAGATGGCAGAGATGGCAGAGAATGTAACTGTTAAGTGCGAGCCAGCAGTACTCGAAGTAATTGGCGGTACTATCGACGCTACAGTTTCTGTAACTTACCCAGAGGACTATTTCCATCCAAAGGCTATCCTCGAGGTAACTCCAGTTATCGTTTACGAAGGTGGCGAGGCAGCTATGGAGCCTTTCATCTTCCAGGGTGAGAAGGTTGAGGACAACTATGAGGTTGTTCCTTCAGCTGGTGCTACCGTTACAAAGAAGGTACACTTCGACTATGCTCCAGGCATGGAGAACTGCTACCTCGAGCTCCGTGGTGTTGTAAAGCACAAGTCAAAGTCTGTTGATCTTCCTTCAAAGAAGGTTGCTGACGGTGCAAACACTACTTACATGCTCGTTGACAAGAACGGCGCTCTCGACCTTAAGGCTGATGGATATCAGGAGGTAATCAAGCAGACTGCAGAGGGTCAGATCCTTTATCAGATCAACAGCTCTAACGTAAGAAACAGCGAGCTTAAGGGTCAGTCAATCAAGGACTATCAGAACGCTCTCAACGAGATCCTCGCTAACGAGCGCAAGACTATCGTAAGCACTGACGTTGTTGCTTATGCTTCACCAGACGGAAAGGAGGATCAGAACGCTAAGCTTTCTGACAACCGTTCTAAGTCAGCTGAGAAGGCATACAACAAGGTAACTAAGAAGATCGCTGTTGACGCTCCAGTCAACATCTCAAGCATTGCTGAGGACTGGGAGGGATTCCAGGAGCTCGTAGCTGCTTCTGACCTCGAGGACAAGGAGCTTATCATCCGCGTTCTTTCTATGTACAGCGACCCAGCTGTTCGCGAGAAGGAGATCAAGAACATGTCTGCAGTTTACTCAACTCTTGCCAAGGAGGTTCTCCCTGAGCTTCGTCGTGCAAGATTCATCGCTAACGTAGAGTTCCAGAACTACACTAACGAGGAGCTCCTCCAGCTTATCGAGGAGAACATCGACGTTCTCGACGAGACTGCACTTCTCCGTGCTGCAACTCTCGTGAAGAAGAACGAGCAGAAGCTCGACATCTACAAGAAGGCTGCTGAGAAGTTTGAAAGCGCTGCTGCAAAGTACAACATGGCTGTAGTTTACATCAACATGAACGAGGTTGACAAGGCTGCTACTGCTCTCAAGGGTCTTGAGATGGACGCTGACTGGCAGAACGCTATGGGCGTTATCGCTCTCCGCAAGGGTCAGCTCGAGGCTGCTAACAACTACTTCAAGAAGGCTGGCACTCAGACTGCTACAAAGAACCTCGCTGTTCTTGACATCCTCAACGGTGAGTATGAGGCTGCTGCCGCTAAGCTCGCTGGTTCAACAGAGTGCAACGCTGCTCTCGCTCAGATCCTCGTAGGTAACTACGCTGCTGTTGATCAGATGACTTGCAAGTGCCCTAAGTCATACTATGTTCGCGCAATCGCTGCTGCTCGCCAGGGCAACGCAGAGGGTGTGAAGGCAAACCTCGAGAAGGCTTGCAAGAACGAGAAGCTCGCTGAAAGAGCTGCTAAGGACGTAGAGTTCGCACAGTACAGATAATAATCTGATACAATACAATAAAAGAGCGACAGTTTTCAAGGACTGTCGCTCTTTTTGTTTATATGGATCACTTAAGTTCCTTATATTCTTTCACCAATACAACCACACGGCAGGCTGCCCAAATAAGCATCAGCACGTAGGCTATCATGACAAGGGTTCCATATTGTGTATCCATCGATGTCATTGCATGGATGACTCCGAAGACAACCACTGCCAGCAAGGCGATCGACATGGCTGTCAAATGTAAAAGTTTCTTCAATTTTTCATTCATGACTTAGTAGATTGGACAATAAAGGTAAGAATTTTTGAGAAATCAGGTAACATTTTATAACTTCGTGAATATATATAGGAAATATATTTCATATGAATACAGTTATCATAATCCTTTTGAGCGCCTTGATAGCAGCAGCCATCACCTGGGCCGTCATGCGCTCCATCCACAATAGTGAACTTGAACTTGCACGCAAGGAGTGCGAGAGCATTAAAGAGATCCATCGCAGGGAGATGGAGAATGCGGAGAAACTTTCCAAGCAGGCACAGGAAAACTATGAGAGGGCTCTGAAAGAGATGAAGGAGACTGTTGTCAGCAGCATGACCGCTGAGACCGAGAGGATATTGAAGAAGAGAGAGAAAGAGCTGGAAGAAGGCAACCAGAGCAACATGGACGGCATCCTGAAGCCTCTGAAGGAAAGCATCAGCGCCATGGAAAAGGCAATGAAGGAGAATGCGGAGAGCCATGTAAAGACCAGCACTCAGCTTTCGGAGCAGTTCAAGCAGGCAGTGAAGGAAATGCAGGAAAAGACTTCTGATGTGGGTAAAAAGGCCGACAGTCTTTCTGAGGCCCTTACAGGAAAGCCTAAGGTACAGGGATGCTTCGGAGAGAATTTCCTTGATGCCATCCTTGCCGGAGAGGGACTGCAGGAAGGCAAGCACTACAGCAGAGAAGCAGCAAACGAGGACTTGAGCCGCCCTGACTTCATATTCCACTTCAAGGATGGATTTGAGGAGAAGGATCTCATTGTGGATTCAAAAGTTTCTCTGACAGCTTTTGTAGATTACATGAATGCCGAAGATGATGGCGCTAAGTCTGATGCACTTGACCGACACGTGAAAAGTGTTAGAAAGCACATCGATGAACTTGCGAAGAAAGAGTATGCAAAGAAGGTGGCAAAGCCATTCGCAGACTATGTATTGATGTTCATGCCGCGCGACATGGCCTTCAGGGTTGCCTTGGAGAAGGAGCCGGCACTATGGCAGGAAGCATATCAGAAGAATGTGCTTATCGCCACAGAGCAGACAATCATGCCGTTCCTGAAGATCATGCAGCTGACATGGAACAAGTTCCAGCACGACACCAACACCCAGAAGATAACTCAGGCGGCCCAGAACATGATCGACCGCGTGGCGGCATTCTACGATGTATATATCGAGCTTGGAAAGAAGATCAAGAACGTTAACTCTGCATATAATAACGGTGTGAACAAGCTCAAGCCAGAGGGACAGAGCATCACGACATCAGCCAGACAGGTGATGGCCCTGGGAGTGAAGCTAAGCAAAGGCAAAGAGCTGAAGGAGCCTGAAGAAATACTTGAAATAGAAACAGTACAAGAATAGTATGAAAAAAATATTGCCAATGCTGCTCATTCCGATTCTTATCGGATGCGCACAAAGTTCCAGGTATGTCCAGTCTGTGCGTTTCCCCGAAAACGCCACTCCTGAGGAAAAGGTGGAGATGGCGGCCAGGGTTGTACCTTCATGGAAACAGATGCAATGGCAGTCACTCGAACTGACTGCATTCCTGCACTTCGGAATGAATACATTTACAGGGAACGAATGGGGTGACGGCAAGGACTCGCCGGTACTGTTCAATCCTACTGAACTGGACTGCAGACAGTGGGTGCGCACGCTGAAGGATGCAGGATTCAAGATGGCTATCATCACTGCAAAGCACCACGACGGATTCTGTTTATGGCAGACCGAAACAACGGATTATTCGGTAAAAAACTCGCCCTGGAAAGAAGGCAAGGGTGATGTTGTACGCGAACTGAGCGAAGCATGTCGTGAATACGGCATAGGATTCGGCGTTTATCTTTCACCATGGGACAGAAATGCCGAGTGCTATGGAGACTCCCCTGCCTACAATGCATTCTTCATAAGACAGTTGACTGAACTCCTGACAAATTATGGAGAGGTAGGGGAAGTCTGGTTTGACGGAGCGTGCGCTGAAGGTCCGAACGGAAAAAAACAGGTCTATGACTGGCCTGCCATCCTCGAAACGATACACACTCTTCAGCCTGATGCAGTGACCGCAATAATGGGAGACGACGTACGATGGGTAGGCAATGAAGGTGGCGTAGGTCGCGAAACAGAGTGGAGCACTACGGCTTTCACCCCATTATCATACGCCCGTTCAGGCGAACAGAACGGACAGCTCAGACTTGTCGAGATGTCGAAGGATCTTGGCAGCAGAGAACTGATCGGAAAGGCACAGGAAGTTTTCTGGTATCCTTCTGAAGTGGACGTATCTATCCGTCCAGGCTGGTTCTATCACTCTTATCAGGACAGGGAGGTAAAGTCGCTTGAACACCTTGTAGACATCTATTATAAATCCGTAGGACGCAATTCTGTCCTTCTTCTGAACATTCCTCCTGACACGCGTGGACTGATTCGCGAAATCGACGCCCAGAGGCTTCTGGAACTGCGCAAATACCTTGACGAGACATTCAGTACCGACTTTGCCTGCGGACCGAAAAGAGTCTGGAAGGCCGCTGAAGGAAACAGCAGGATTATCAATGTGACACCTGGAGCGACATTCAACACCTTCATGATCCGCGAGGACATCTCCAAGGGACAGAGAGTGGAAGGGTTCACTCTGGAGGCATGGAAAGACGGACAGTGGGAAAAGATCGCCGAAGGTACAACAGTCGGCTACCGACGCCTGCTGAGATTCCCTGACCTTCAGACCCCTAAAGTGCGTGTCACTATAACTGCGACCAGACTTTCAGCCTTGATTTCCGAAATGGGACTGTACCATGCTCCTGAGGTATCTTCATACATAGGAGTGCAGAAGATCGGAGATATGGATACTTCACTTTGGAAGGCTGTCACAGAAGGCTCGGAAGCCGCCTTTGACGGCAATCTGGCTACAGAATGGAAAGCCGAAGGGCTGAAACCTCTGATCATCGACATGGGAAATACTGCCCTCATCTCAGGATTCGTTTACGCACCTGGCAATGACGAAGACCTCGAAGGAACAATCTTCAGATATGATTTTGCAGTCAGCGAAGACGGACATAATTGGAAAACCGTCATATCAGACGGAGAATTCAGCAACATAATGCACAATCCTGTACCGTTCACAGTAAAACTCAAATCCGAAGTCAGGGCGCGCTACATCAGGCTCACACCACTGGAAGAAATTTCGGGAAAACAAAGAACGTCCGTTGGCGAAGTAGGAGTCATCCTGTAGGGATTTTTCAGGACACAAAAAGAGCCGCAAGCGT
>JAZOPY010000118.1:0-2803 GCA_045655825.1 Candidatus Cryptobacteroides sp.
ATCACAGAATGATCCGTTTACAATAATGTATGATTCTTGGAAACGGCACTCGCGTCAACTGGTGGACATGACACCTGATCAGGCCCGCAAGGCAGCATCCGAGATTGACGCAAAGGTCCTTTCAAACAGAAAGCCGCCTTATCCGTTGGCAGGAGGTCTTTTCGACGCAATGGAAGACGCAGGCGGAGATATGTTCAAGGTAACTAACAAAGACCTACGATTCTGGAAGAATAAATTTGCAGAGCTTGAAGGGATAGATATCCATGATGCTCCTGCTGTTGCAGTCGCATCCCTTGCTGAGGCGGTAAGGACAGGTGCTGTAAGAAAGGATGAAACGATCATGCTTAATGTCACTGGAGGAGGCGAAGAACTCGCAAAATTACAACAGGAGATATTCTATGCTGAGCCGCACCTCATTCTTGATCCTGCTCTTCCGACAGAGGAAATCATCAGTTCAGTGAAGGCGCTGTTCTAAAGGTCTGGATCAGCGACTGATATATTGCGGTTGAGTTTACCCAGAGTCACAAGGAATGAGCGAAGTTCCTCTTCACTGATGCCAATGAGCATTTTGTCGAGGATCGAAATTCCTTTCTGCTTCGCTCCATGCTTCAGACTCTCTGCTTTCTCTGTGAGTACAAGTGTGTTGGACCTCCTGTCCTGACGGTTCTGCTCGCGCACAACAAAGCCTTTGCGCTCAAGAGCATCAACCAGTTTGGTGACAGAATTCTTATCCTTCTGCATCTGGTCAGCAATCTGCTGCTGAGACATGGAACCTTGGTTCCAAAGAAGATCGATGAGGATAAACTGCTCAGGAGTCAAAGGGACATCAACTTCCCTGAGTTTAGCAGCAATGAACTTCTTGAGTTTGCAGCCTGTCAGATTCAACTCAACTGCGACTTCTTTGGATAGTAACATAGGTATACAGTATTAGTTTTTTACAAAATTAAATAAAATAATAAGATATGAAAACATCCATCTCAAAACTTTGGAAAAGTGAAGACTGGCTGGCAGTATGGATAGGCTTCATCCTCATTATTGTGGCCGGCATCTCTGTCTTGAGCGAATCTTTTGACTTCAATGCGGCCAAGTTCTCTACATGGCATCTTTGGGAAGATGTAGCCGAACCAAAAACTTTGGCATATATCTTCTCTGGAGCATTTCTTACCAAACTGATCCGTACATTTGCTGTTCTCGGCCTCCTTTTTACCGCTGGAGTTAAGCTTCAGGGAGAAAAGACACGGCAGTTCCTTCCGGCCTTTGCAGTCCTTTTCGTATTGGCCATTGTCGTAAGGCTCATCAGCGCTGAATTCACCCTCAACCGCTACCTTGAGTGGGCATTCTGGGCGCTTATCGTAGGACTTCTCGTATCCAACACGGTAGGAGTTCCCCAATGGCTTCGTCCGGCCATCCGTACAGAGTTCTACATCAAGACCGGCCTTGTGGTGATGGGATTCAGCGTTCTTTTCAGCAATATCGCAAAATTCGGCCTCTACGGTCTTGGCATTGCCTGGGTCGTGACCCCTATCGTAATCCTTTTCATGTGGTGGTTCGGAACACGTGTCCTGAAGATTGATAATAAGCCGCTTGTAATCACCGTTGCCTCTGCGACGTCAGTCTGCGGAACCAGTGCGGCGATTGCCACAGGAGCGGCGTCCGGAGCGAAGAAGGATGATCTCGGAATCGCCATCTCCATATCCATCATATTCACCATCCTGATGATGGTGTTCGAGCCTATGATCATCAAGGCTGCGGGAATGAGCCCTCTCATGGGTGGCGCCCTCATCGGTGGAACTGTCGATTCGACAGGAGCAGTAGTGCTTGCAGGCAACGCTCTCGGTCCAGAAGGGGAGCAGGCAGCAGTCCTTGTGAAGAGCATACAGAACATCCTCATCGGCTTCATAGCCTTCTTCGTAGCTGTATTCTTTACCACAAGAGTTGACAACACTCAGACACGCACGGTAGGTGCAGGCGAGATATGGACTCGCTTCCCAAAGTTCATTCTCGGATTCTTTGCAGCATCTCTCATTGCATCATTCATCATGCAGCCCGTCTTCGGAGGAACAGAAGTCAAGGCCATCAACTCAGTACTTGACCAGTACAAGAACTGGGCTTTCGTCCTCGCATTCACAAGCATCGGACTCGACACAAACTTCCGTGACATCATCAAGCAGCTCCAAGGGGGCAAGGTGTTATGGCTATACATAGTCGGCCAGCTGTTCAACATAGCACTTACCTTCCTTGCCGTATGGCTCCTGCTCTCAGGAGTACTTTTTGAGATTCCAGTACTCGAGCTTTACAAATAATGACACGCAGGGACAAAACACTCAGAACGGTCACAAGAATCATTTTTGTGGCCGTTCTGATATGCTCGATCGTCATCATGACTTTGCGTCTGGGACTGGTCGAAGCCTATGACTTTGGTGCAGGGGCCTATTATTATGCTGATATTCCCGGATTTGAAAAAATAGCAGATGACCAAGTATATAGGACTTCTGTGCCCTTATGGGTACATATTTGTCTTTTCCTAGTATGGGGATGGCTGATGTACAGACTCTGGGTCTGGATAGACAGCAGGAAAGACTGATTCATACGACTGTTATCCTTACTTCAGAGCCTTCTTGAGCTTCTTGTATAGTCTTTCCCGAGCTTCGTTCTTGCGGACGATGATGTCATGAATCTTGGTGTCGAACATCGCATGTGCGTACATCGGGCTCTCGACGATGATGACCGGTACATCCGGATGTGCGTCCCTGACGATGCGGAAGAATTTCTCGGCCTTCTCGTCAATCATCTCCGCTGTGCA
>JAZOPY010000119.1:0-20718 GCA_045655825.1 Candidatus Cryptobacteroides sp.
TGACTGTACGCCTGCACCGACAATAAGACAAAAACCAGCAATATGAAAAATCTCCGGAACATTTCATCTAAGTTTAGGGGTCTCATTGTCAAATCTTCCTGTGAAGCAGAAATTTATACTGTCATCACTGACATGCTTTACATAAATATGAAAATTAGTAATATAAAGAATGTACTCCACCCTCTCCGGAAGCACAATTGCTTCGCTATCCGGATAGACATCTATTTCATAGGAGTTCACATCAGGTAGCAACTCCATGGATATTCCACTGAACGTAAGGGTTTTATCTTCCGGATATGGATCAGGAATCGGGAGCATTACCGAATCCACATTCAGCAGCTGCATCATACCAGAGCGGGAAATCGGAAACTCTCCTATATACATGCCTTCAGGTATATATATTTTTCGTTTAGCGAGAGTCGGATTGGGATGGGTCACCATGAATGATCCGATAGTCTTCAGCTTATCATCCCACTCTACCCTGTCGATAACAAAGCCCTCAGAAGCTCTTTGCGTAAATATCAGTTCAAGAATCTGAGTCTCTGTAGCAAGAAACATATGAAGTCCGGTTCCTTTATCTCTGAAATTCGGGTCCATTACTACGGTCAGTCCGTCAAGCCTGTCGCGTATTACCTTGAATCCATTCATCTTGCGGTCCAGCCATATCTCCCCAAGTCCTTGAAGGGCCATAGGAACCGAATTCTTTATAGTATCATTCTCTTTTACATATCCTTTGTCATATATATCGTCTTGATCAGTATATACAATTCCCTTGATATACCAGTCATCCTTGCTCAACGAGATATTCAGTGTATCTCCAGTATCGGGAAATTCATAGCTTTCGACTGACGAGAACAAAACATCCTGTTCACGGACAAACACCTCATCATTACACCCTGCCAACATAACAAGGATTAGCGAAAGACATGCTATTGGTATTTTACGTATCATGATAAAGTCAGAATTACAAATATACGAAAAAACGAACGATCCTGAAGAACTTTATCGTATTCAACCACTCATACGGACTATAGGAGCTCCTTGATGTATTTGGGATCAAGGTGGACTATTCTGGCAATCTGTTTCGCCGAGCACATGTATTCTTTTCTTAGAGTTTTAGCCAAGGCCAACCGTTGAGGGACAGACAGTCCCCTTAGGTTTGTGGAATGAAACTGTCTGACACAATGTTCTATAGCTTTAGCCCGCAACTCCATGTCCGGCATAGCCAAAGAATGAACTATGCCCAAACTTCGGTTAATCTCGTCTTCCTTACCCTGTCCCATAAAGTACGTAAAGCTCTTTGGGGTCTTGAAAAGCTGCTCAACAATCTTATAATCAATGTAGTTACCTGGCCAGACAAAACCTTCCGGAGCTATCTTCCAGTCAGCAGGGAGTTCAACATGTGAGTGGATAAGCCTTCTTCTTTCTCTGACAGACAAGTCAGAGACCTTTCTCCAGCACGCCGTCATCTCCTCCAGCTTTCCGGGGGCACGAAAATAAAGCCCTCCTGATGACCAGGGATAATCCTCTGTACAGAAACGAAAACCTGCGGCTATGGCATTTCTCAACACGTACACTATAGTGTTCAGAAGATACCTTTCATCATCGAGCTCCTTTATTTCAAAATCTAACGGTTCGAGCAGCTTTCCAGAATACCGGTTCGAATACCAGACAGCATATTTGTGCATAAAGATGTCACGAAAACTCTGACATTCTTCATAATCACAATACAAAACGAAATGTGTATGATTATCCATCAGACTGAACACGACAGGGCGGACCTCTACTTTTAAAGCGGTCAATGCCACTATGTTCATCCCATCTGCGAACGCTTGGGAGTCTTGAAAAAGTACATCAGTACGGAAGCCATCCGAAAAGAGATGGTAAAATCTTTTCTTTCCCATAATAAATCTATACCTATGTGTTATCTCTCGCCCCCGGCTCCCGGCATAATCTAATGGGAGTCAGAAAATGACTTGCACAAAGATTGATATATTAAATGAGATTAACAAGAGTTATTTAGGGCTGGCACACATGATTTCGTAACATATTGGGAAACAGCAACTTATAAAACAGCCTGTGCCCGCCCCATGCTTTAAAGCCATAGGCGGGCACAAAGTAATTTGTAACCATCTGATTATCAATATATTCATTTTGACAGCGTGCCAGCCCTGCCCAAGAGGAAGCACACCGAGCTATTACAGGAACAGGCCGGCTAGGTGGAAGGTGGCGAAGGATGCGACCCAAGCGAGGACAATTGTGTAGACGGCTGTGAGCAGGGCCCATTTCCAGCTGCCGGTCTCGTTGCGGATGGCGATGAAGGTCGCTACGCACGGGAAGTACAGCAGGATGAAGACCATGTAGGCCAGAGCACCGGCTGGGGTGACCGCATGCGTCAGGGCATCTGATAGTGACACATGACCGGCAGAGGAGATTGCCACGTCGCTGTCGCTCCTCGCAATGACGTGACCGGCATCGTCACTGGCTTCGTAACCAAAAACGCCAGCATCACTGACACCGACATCACTGACAACATCTCCGACAGGCTCTCCGACATCACCGACAAGCTCTCCGACAGACTCTCCGACATCACCGACAGGGTCACCGACAACATCTCCGACATCTCCGACATCTCCGACATCACCGACATCCGGGCCAGCAGAGGAGATTGCCACGTCGCTGTCGCTCCTCGCAATGACGCGACCTGCGTCTCTACTAGCAGCAGGAGTTTCCGGTTCATAACCTGAGTACATTACGCCCAAGGTGCTGACTACGAGTTCCTTGGCACCGACGCCTGAGATGATGCCGACACCCATGCGCCAGTCAAATCCGAGGGGCTCGAGTACTGGCTCGATACCCTTGCCGATCATGCCGATATATGAATTTTCCTGCTGTTCCTGAACAGTTTCATAATTACCGCGAGGGAAATAGCCAAGGGCCCAGATTATGAGCGAGCAGACAAGAATGACTCCACTCATCTTCTGAAGGTACTGACGGCCTTTTTCCCATGTATGTCTGAAGATTGATTTGCCTGTAGGAATACGGTAAGGCGGAAGCTCCATTACGAAAGGAAGGTCATCGTCCTTGATGAAGTAGCTCATTATGCGGGCAGCGATGATAGCCAGAACTATACCCAGAGCATAGAGGCCCAGGAGAACCAATCCGGCATGATGAGGGAAGAAGGCACCGGCTATAAGAATATAAACCGGCATTCGTCCGGCACAGGACATCAACGGGATGACCAAAGTCGTTATGAGCCTGCTCTTGCGGCTCTCGATGGTCCTTGTGGCCATGATGGCAGGCACATTGCAGCCGAATCCCATCACCATCGGGATGAAGGACTTACCATGAAGACCCATCTTATGCATCAGGCGGTCCATGATGAACGCAGCACGCGCCATATACCCGGAATCCTCAAGCAGCGAGATGAAAAGATACAGGAGCATGATATTGGGCAGGAACACCAGCACGCTTCCCACGCCACCGATGATACCGTCCACGACCAGATCCTTCAGCCAGCCGGCTGACATTGTGGTCGAAACAAAATCGCCGAACTTGGCCACCACCCATTCTATCCACTGCATAGGATATTCACCTATGATAAATGTTCCACTGAACACCAGGTATAGAAGAGCAAAGAATATCGGGAAGGCCAGCCATCGGTTAGTTACCACTGCGTCAATCTTATCGGTGACAGTGGTCCTTCGTCTCTTGCCCTTATAAGGTTCGTATGTCTCGGCCAATGCACCCTGAACGAATGCATACTTGGCATCCACCATCGAAGACTCGAGACCGGAACCGAGAATTTCACGCACACGGGCATTCTCCTCGTATCGGGCAGCAATTATCTCATCACGATTGTCCAAAGCCTCAACTACCTTCTCCACTTCCTTGTCATTCTCAAGATATTTGATGGAAAGATATCGTGTAGAGTATTTATCTCTGATGTCTTGGTGCTTCTGCAGAAGATGCTTGACACGGTCGATACTCTGCTCAAGCTCTGCACCATGATTGATATGGATATGACGGGCAATATGAGGATCCGCCTTTTCATATATCTGGATGACGGTGTCGAAAAGCTGCGTTATACCTTCTCCAGTCCTGCTGACTGTCGGCACCAGAGGCATTCCAAGCAGATATCCAAGCTGCTTGATATCAAGCTTATCGCCTCTGGCCTGCAGTTCGTCATACATATTCACAGCCATGACAACCCGCAGGTTCATATCGATAAGTTGAGTGGTCAGGTAAAGATTTCGCTGAAGATTTGTAGCATCCACGACATTCACCACCACATCAGGCATGTCGTCAATAAGATTCCGTCTTACATAAAGTTCTTCAGGACTGTATGCTGACAAGGAATATGTGCCAGGAAGGTCTACAAGCAGGAATTTATATCCGCCGTGCTCAAAAGTACCCTCCTTGGCATCGACAGTGACACCGCTGTAGTTTCCGACATGCTCGTTTCCGCCGGAAGCCATGTTGAAGAGCGAGGTCTTGCCACAGTTCGGATTTCCGACCAAAGCAACCTTGATGACCTTGCGACGTTCTTCGGCCATAGTGGTCATCTCGCGCTCGACCCAGTCCTCCTCAGACTCAAGAGCTGGGAGGGCCTCGAAGGCAGAACGCATAAGCTTTGCCTCGCTTTCACTGATCACCTCGATCTTATCCGCCTCCTCACGACGAAGAGAAATCTTGTAACCGATGATCTCATACTCGATAGGATCCCTCAACGGAGCATTCAAGATGACCTTCACCTTGCTGCCACGGACAAACCCCATCTCGATTATACGTTTACGGAAACTGCCGTGACCGTAAACTTTTACGATCACGCCACGCTCTCCGGTCTTTAGTTCTGACAGTCTCATAAGATTTCTATGGTGTAGGAAGCATGGAAGCTTTCACCCGGAGCAAGACGGTTCACCCAGTCCTTGTCCTTGTAGTCCCCCTCATAACCTGCTCTGTCGCAACGTCCATACCATGGCTCAAGACATATGAACGGCGCAACCTTTCCTGGAGGCGACCATATTCCCACAACAGGTGCATCAAAAGTCATCTTTAGCCAAGGAGTCCTGTCGGCGCGATACATCGCCACCATTCCTATCTGCGAATCCTGAAGCATGATCGTGTCAATGGCATCGAAGGTATCCGATGCAATCGGAAGAAGACCATCCGCAGGAACTTCCAAAGGGTATTTTGCAACTGCGTCCACGCAACCTTTCTCCTTTATGCGGATGCATTCAAGGCCTTCAGACTTATCAAACTCCAAAAATCCACGTTCCTTAGACTCAAGGGAGTAATCCGGATAATTGAACGCCGGATGCGCTCCTATCTGGAAATAGAGCTCCTCCGAAGCAGGATTCATGACATCCCAGATCACATCCAGCTTATTGCCATGCAACCTGTACGCAATCTCCAGAACAAACGGAAACGGAAATTTTGCCAGAGTCTCGCCCGAAGACTCGAGTCTGTATCTGACTTCTTCAGCTGTCTGACATACAAGCCTAAAATCCATATCGCGGGCAAATCCATGCTGACCGAGCTCGAATTCCTTTCCATCCACACGGTAGCGCTTCTCCCAAACGCTTCCTACAATCGGAAAGAGCACCGGAGAGCGTCTGCCCCAATACGCAGGGTCACCCTGCCAGAGATATTCCACATCACCCTTTCTGATGCTCTGTAGTTCCGCACCATGTTCGCTGACCTCGACGGTCAATATATCATTTCTTAATGTATGCATACAGGAAAATTTGGGTGTAAAGATAACTATTTTATAGTTATATTTGCAAGTTCATTAAAACTACATCTTAGCTATGCGAAACAAAGCGCTCATTATCTCCATCTTATGCGTCCTGACCTTGATATCATGCAAGGAGGAAAAGAAACAGGCAGCAGAAAAAGAACTCTATTACGAAACAATGGAAGTGACCCGCGGCGAAAGGACCCTGACCACAGGATATTCTGCCGCCATCAGCGGAGTACAGACCGTCGAGATCCGTCCGCAGATCAGCGGAATGATCACGGAAATCCTGATTGAAGAAGGAGAAAGCGTACGCAAGGGGCAGGTACTGTTCGTCATCGACCAGACCCCATACAAGGCCGCGCACGAAATAGCTGTGGCCAATGTAAAAAGTGCCGAAGCCGCACTCTCTACAGCCCAGCTCATCCTCGAGAGCAACAAGAACCTCTACGAGCAGGATGTGGTTTCGGAGTTCGACCTCATGACAGCACAGAACGACCTGACCGAGGCAGAGGCAAGACTTGCACTCTGCAGGGCAGAAGAGGTCAACGCCAGCAACAACCTCTCATACACCGAGGTCCGCTCTCCGGTGAACGGAGTGGCATCAATGATTCCATACCGTGTGGGAGCATTGGTGAGCAGCAACATAAGCCAGCCTCTGGTAACAGTATCTGACGACAGCAAGGTCTACGCATACTTCTCCATGGCTGAGAACCAGATGCTGAACATGGTGCAGCAGTACGGTTCCCTCAACAATGCCATCAAGCAGATGCCTGAGGTGGAGCTGATAATGAGCAACGGCGAGAAATACGCCAACACAGGAAAGATCAACGCCATCAGCGGAACCATCAGCGAATCAACCGGAGCGGTCAGCCTTAGAGCCGTGTTCGACAACCGCAACCACCTCCTCAGAAACGGCGGAAGCGGAACGATCATCATCCCTACAACCCTCAAGGACGCCATCATCATTCCACAGTCAGCAACGTATGAGCTTCAGGACCGCGTATTCGTCTATAAGGTCATCGACGGAAAGGCATCGGCGACTGAAATCAGAGTTTCGCAGCAGAACAACGGCGTGGAATATATCGTAGAGGAAGGACTTGAGGTCGGCGACATCATCATCGCCGAAGGAGCCGGACTTGTGAAGGAAGGAGCAGTCATCAAAAGCAAGGAGGAGATCGAGTAATGAACATAAAGACCTTCATTGACCGTCCGATTCTGGCAGGCGTCATCTCAGTCCTGATACTGCTGCTGGGATTCATCGGTCTGTCGCAGCTTCCGGTGGAGCAGTTCCCTGAGATCGCACCACCGACCGTGAGCGTATCGGCATCATACGCCGGAGCAAACGCCGAGACAGTGCAGAAGAGCGTCCTCGTGCCGCTCGAAGAGGCCATCAATGGCGTGGAGGACATGATGTACATGGTTTCGTCAGCCACAAACACAGGCTCGGCCAGCATCCAGATTTACTTCCGTCAGGGCACTGACGGTGACATGGCGATGGTCAACGTACAGAACCGAATCGCATCGGCACAGAGCCTCCTGCCTGCAGAAGTAACACGAAGCGGTGTGACCGTCCGCAAGCGCCAGACCAGCCGCATCAAGACTCTGGCGGTCTACAGCCCGGACAACTCATTCGACAGAAAATTCATCACCAACTACCTGAAGATCAACATTGAGCCAAGACTCTCGCGCATCGCCGGAGTCGGCGAAGTGGACGTGCGAGGCGGAGATTATTCGCTGCGTATATGGCTTGACCCCGGCAAGATGGCCAAGTACAGCCTTATGCCGTCAGACATCTCGGCTGTCCTGGCAGAGCAGAACCTTGAGGCGCCGACCGGAACCTTGGGAACGGAATCGGAAAACACATTCAGATATGTACTGAAGTACCGCGGACGCTATGAGGATGTCGCCGATTACGAGAACATGGTCATCCGCGCCGAAAGCAACGGTACCGTGCTCAGGCTCAAGGACGTAGCGACCATCGAACTCGGTGAAAGAAGCTACGACTACGTCGGTCTGGTGAACGGCCATCCAGGCACAACCATCAACATATCGCAGACATCGGGATCAAACGCCAACGAGATCATCGAGGCAGTCGATGCTGAAGTTGAAAAAATCCGCGCAGACCTGCCTAAAGGTCTGGAAATCGTGGACCTGATGAGTACAAAGGACTTCCTCGACGCGTCGATCAAGAATGTGATCAAGACACTCATCGAGGCAATCCTGCTTGTTATCCTCATCGTATACCTGTTCCTCCAGAGCTTCAGATCGACCATCATCCCGACCATTTCGATCATCGTATCGCTCGTGGGAACATTCGCCTTCCTGTATGTCGCCGGATTCAGCCTCAACATGATCACCCTCTTCGCCCTCGTGCTTGTGATCGGAACCGTCGTGGATGACTCCATCGTAGTGGTAGAAGCCGTGCAAGCCAGGTTCGACGAAGGTGAAAGGTCGCCTTACAAGGCTTCCGTAGAGGCCATGGGAGGCATATCGACCGCCCTTGTCGCTACGACATTCGTCTTCATGGCGGTGTTCATACCGGTGAGTTTCATGGGAGGAACCACAGGTACATTCTACACCCAGTTCGGACTTACGATGGCCGTAGCCGTAGGTATCTCACTCATCAACTCACTGACTCTATCCCCTGCCTTGTGCGCCCTGATCATGCGTCCTCATGAGGAGATAACACCAGGCAAGAAGCCTAAGTTCTCGACAAGATTCAGCATAGCATTCAACAAGGGATTCAATGCGATCATCAACAAATACGGCAGCGTCGTAAAATTCCTGTTCAGACACAAATGGATCACATTCCTGCTGCTGATCGTTGCTGGAGGAGGCCTTTATTATTATATGACCACCACCAAGACCGGTCTGGTGCCTAAAGAGGACATGGGTACAATCAACATCGATGTACGCACGCCTCCGGGAACCAACATCGCCGAGACCGACAAGGTCATGACTGAAATAGACAAGAGAATCAGTTCTATCCCTCAGATCGAGGCATATTCAAGAACCACAGGATGGGGAATGATGTTCGGACAGGGCTCATCAACCGGTAACTTCGTCCTTCGACTCAAGGACTGGGAGCTCCGAACCGAGGAAGGAGGAGACATTGACTCGATTATGGAGGAGATATATGCCAGAACCGCAGACATCACCTCAGCAGACATCATGGTCTATACGCGAGGCATGATCCCTGGATACGGAGCCAGCAACGGTTTCGAAATATATGTCCAGGACCAGAAGGGCGGCAGGCTGGAAGACCTGCAGATGGTAGCCAACGACTTCATCGCAAAGCTGAACGAACGTCCGGAGATATCACGCGCCAAGACTGCATTCGACACCAAGTTTCCTATGTATCTTGTGGAAGTGGATGCAGTTCAGTGCAAGAGAAACGGTATCTCGCCGGGTGACGTACTTGACGTCCTGGCTGGATATGTGGGAGGAAGTTACGCATCAAACATGAACAGGTTCTCGAAGCTGTACCGCGTCATGCTGCAGGCAGCTCCTGAGTTCAGACTTGACACCGAGTCGCTCCAGAACATGTTCGTGCGCAACGCGAACGGCGAGATGTCCCCTATCAACCAGTACCTGACCCTGACAAGAATCTATGGTCCTCAGTCGATTTCACGATTCAACCTGTTTACTGCCATCCAGATCAGCGGACAGGCAGCTGAGGGATACAGCTCGGGACAGGCGATCGAGGCCGTGCGCGAAGTGGCTGCAGAGGTTCTTCCTACCGGTTACGGATATGAGTTCGGAGGCATGTCGCGCGAGGAAGCGGAAAGCGGAAGCTCCGTTGCAATAATCTTTGCGATGTGTATTATCTTCATCTTCCTGATTCTCTGTGCACTGTACGAGAGCATCTTCATTCCGATCGTGATCATCCTTTCTGTTCCGTTCGGACTTGCCGGCAGCTTCATGTTCGCAAACTGGTATGACCTGGAGAACAACATCTACCTGCAGATCGGACTCCTGATGCTCATCGGACTCCTCGCCAAGACAGCCATCCTCCTGACAGAATACGCGACCCAGAAGCGAGACGAGGGAATGTCCATCAAAGATGCAGCACTGGAGGCTGCAAAAGCACGACTCAGACCGATCCTGATGACGTCACTGACCATGATCTTCGGTATGATTCCTCTTATGTTTGCAAGCGGAGTAGGAGCGAACGGTAACATTTCCATCGGAGTGGGTACCGTCGGAGGTATGCTTGTGGGAACTCTCGCATTGATCATCGTAGTTCCGGTACTCTTCATCGTATTCAAGAACATAGAGGAGAAGATAATGCCTAAACGCAAAAAGGAATAAGCATGAAACGAATCACAATATTAGCAATATTCATAACTGGCTGTCTGGCATCCGGCTGCGGTCTTTACAAGCAATACGAGCGCGAGCCCATGCAGTTCGTGGACAGTCTATATCGAAGGATGTCCGTTCCGACAGACACGCTCTCAAGCGCAAGCGTGACCTGGGAAGACTTCTTTACAGACCCGCTCCTTCGCGAATGGATACAGACAGGTCTTGATTACAATTCCGATCTGGCGATCGCGCGTTTACGCGTAAAAGAGGCGGAGGCAGCATTGCTGGCATCAAAATGGGCCTTATTGCCGGGAGCGGACTTCAGCATGAAGGGAGGCGCTCCAGGCGAGTTCTCCGCCAGTCTTCAGGCCAGCTGGCAGACAGACATCTTCGGCAGTCTGCGCAACTCCAAGCGCAAGGCTCAGGCTGCGCTCGAGCAAAGCCACGCCTACAGGCAGGCAGTGCAGACACAACTGGTGGCGACAATCGCCAACAGCTACTACACCCTCCTCAAGCTTGACGAGCAGCTGAATATAAGCAACCGCACACTCACAACCTGGGAGGAGAGCATCAGAACCCTCGAGGCCCTCAAGCGCGCAGGAAAGACCAACGAGGCGGCCGTGCTGCAGTCAAAGGCAAACATGCTGAGTGTGGAAGCCAATGTACTTACTCTCGAAAAGGAGATCCTGGCCATCGAAAACTCGCTCTGCGCACTCATCGGAATCGTGCCCATGCCTATTGAAAGAAGTTCTTTGGATGATCAGGAGCTGCCTGAAAAACTCAGTGCCGGAGTCCCTGTCGAGTTACTTGACAGACGTCCTGACGTCAAGCAGGCAGAGATGGCCCTTGCGCAGGCGTTCTATAATGTAAATTCAGCAAAAGCCGCGTTCTATCCGAACATAACACTCAGCGGCGCCCTGGGATGGACCACCGGCAGCGGCAACATCAAAGTGGATCCGGGCAGCGTCATTGCAAACCTTCTGGCAGGACTGACCCAGCCTGTGTTCGGGCGAGGAGTCAACAAGGCGCGTCTGGAGGCTGCGCAAGCACAGCTGGAGCAGGCAGCTTATGCCTTCCGCCAGAGCCTTCTGGACGCTGGAGTGGAGGTAAACAATGCACTTACCCTCTGGCAGACAGCACAAAAACGTGTTGAACTCGGCAAGAAGCAGATTCTGAACCTTCAGGCCGCGATCTGGAATACCCAGCTGCTGATGAAACACGGAAATGCCGACTACCTCGAGGTACTTACAGCACAGAAGAACCTTCTGCAGGCTGAGCTCACAGAGGCTGCGGACCGATATGACGAGATCATTAGTGCCGTAAATCTATATCAGGCACTCGGCGGAGGCTATCAGGAATAGGGGGCTGTATATTTGGATATTAGAAGTTATTTATTTAACTTTGAAACTTAATCGCGATTTTATAATCCTTAAACAAATACGATATGAAAAAGTTTTTAAAATTTGCAGCAATCGCAGCAACAGCATTTGCGCTCCTCAGCTGCGAGAAGGATCCGCAGGGTGGCGACACTCAGAAGCCAGGTGGATCTGACACACCAGGACAGACAACACCAGAGTACACTGAGGACCTCACATTCACTCTCGAGGTTGCAGAAGTAGAGGCCGACCAGGCAAAGATCAAGGTTGAGCATAACGGAACAACAAAAGATACATGGTACGGCTTTGCTACAACAGAGTCTGACGTAAACAAGGCTATCGCTGATGTTCTCGCAGAAGGCAACGTAACTCTCAAGAAGAACACAAAGACCAACGTTACTGTAAGAAATCTCGAGCCAGAGACTGAGTACACTTTCATCGCAGTAGGTATCAAGGCTGACGGCACTCAGTACGGAGAGCCTGCAACAGTGAAGTTCACTACAGCAAAGGCTGAAGAGCCAACTCCTCCTGCACCAGAGGGATACACAATCAATCCAAACTGGACAGTCACATATATCGGCGAATACGAAGAGGGTGGTGAGGTTTATGACAATGTTGTAGTTGTAGAGACAACAGACACTAACCCATATTTCGTTACAGCTTGGCCAGTAGACTACTATGAGGAGTTAGGCATCGAGGCTATCGTTGCCGCTGAGATCGAGGCTTGGGAGGAGATGCTCGCTCAGTACCCAGGAGCAACATGGGCTGATATCGTTTACTCTGAAAGCATTCTTGCACAGGTTGGAATCGACCCTGAGTATGGAACAAGATGGTACGCTATGGCTATCGGATGTGATACAAACGGAAAAGCTACCGGTCTTTACGCACTTTCAGAGGTTATCGACCTTGAGAACCTTGGTGGCGGAAACGAGGACGTAGAGCTCACTCCTGAGTATGCAGCATGGCTCGGTGACTGGACATTCACAGGCGCTAACGGTGTAGCATTCGACGTTACAATGAAGCAGGGCAAAGCTAACCAGACCTACAAGCTCGCAGGTTGGGAAGGTCCTGAGTCTGAAGGCCTTGACATTAAAGTCGAGTGGATGGCAGACTACGGTATTTGGGTAATCTACGCACAGAGCTTCGGAACATACAGCTTCGGCGCTTCAGGAAACGGTGAGATTTGGCTCACACCAGAGTCTAAAGACGGCTACATCTACCCTGCAGAAGGCATTCCTGCATGTATGGGAGGAATGACTGAGGATGGTCAGATGGTAGTAGAAGGATACTCTGAAGAACTTGAAGATGGTTCTGTAGTTGAAATGGCAACAATGATGTACCTTGCCAAGCTCGAGGCTGATGGCCAGTATTATGGAATAACAAGTGTTAAAGAGTGGCCTACATTCCCTCTCACTGTAACTCCTGCAACAAAGGCAACAACTAACGCAGTCAAGGAGTTCAAGGGTGGCAAGAAGACTCTTAACCCACTTGCTCCTAAGACATTCAAGACATTCAGCCTTTGCGACATGTCAGTTAGAACTTTCTAATCAAATCACATATTGATATCAAGCCCGACCATAATGGTCGGGCTTTTTATGTGCGCATTATGATATTTTTGGATATGTGAGCGCTTCTGTCTATCTTAGTAGATTGGTTTTCAAATGCAAATCTAAACATCATTATATGAAGAATTTATTTAAGATTGCCTTGGTCATGATAATGGCTATCGCTCTTCTGAGCTGCAAGAAGGAGCCTATAGACACAGGAAAAGAGCCGGTGAAGCCGGAACCAAAGCCAGACGTTGAGGTAGAGATCGATTATACTGAGGATATCGAGTTCAGCCTTGAGCTGCTCTCAGTAGAGGCAACAGCAGCAGAAGTCAAAGTGACCCACACAGGCACCAAGGACGACACATGGTATGGATTTGTCACAACATCGACGAATGTCAGCGTTGCAATCGAGGACATGGTGGCAGAACTTACCGAAAATGACGATGAAAAGGTTGAAGGCCTTATAAACGGCACAAGCAAGACTATAAGATTGGAAGGACTCGAGTCAGAGACAAAATATACCTATATCGTCTTTGCAATAACTGCAGAAGGTGACGTATACGGCACCTATGCATACGAAAGGTTCGAGACCGCTACCGATTACAGGGTCAACCCAGCATGGACTGTGGAATATACCGGACGTGGGTTCATCGGCGAGGAAGAGTATGAGAATACTGTCACTGTTACAAGCAAAGACGAGAACATGTACTTCATGACAATCGTAACAAAGGACCGCTTCGAAAACACAGAGATCAAGACCCTGCTCACCGAGGAACTCGACTCTTTCAAGGATTTCATCGACCAGTACAATCAGTATTATGATGTTGTAACTACATTCAAGAGCTGGTGCTTCAACGGCGATGCAATTGACGCATTCGGCCTGGAATCTGGCTATGACTATATAGCCATGGCAATCGGAGCTTCGGAAGACGGCGAGCTTACAGGTCTTTATGCACACTCTGAAGTGTTCCAGCCTTACGAGGAGGAGATGACTCCAGAATATGAGGCATGGATCGGAGACTGGACATTCACAGGCGCAAACGGAGTCGCATTCGACATCAACATCAGAAAAGACAAGAACAACAAGACATTTGTCATGACCGGATGGGAAGGCGAAGAGGCAAGCCACTGCAAGGTCATCATCGACTGGTATGGTGACTCATGGATGATCTGGTCACAGCATATTCTGTCAGGATCAGACCCGACCTATGGCAATTATGACATCTATTTCTGCCCGGTAAACACCGAGAACGGCAAAGGATACATCGGAGACTACCCTATGTGCATCGGAGCCGTAACCGAGGACGGATCACGCATGGTCGGCATTTACCAGGAAGAGGGATTCACATTTACACACATGCAGTTCCTTGCACAATGGCCGGACGGTCTCTATAGGGTAACCCATACTACAGAGTTCCCAACTTTCCCTATCACAGTGACCCCTGCGACAAAGAGCAGCACATTCTCTATTGCAGCTGTCGAGAGTCCGAAAGTGGAAAGAAAGGATGCAGGCAGACGCCAGCCGAAGAAGTTCCAGGCGTACGACCTTCAGAAAAGCATCGTCAGATAGCATACACCCCGCTCCGGTGCTTGGCTCAGCAGACTGAAGCCCCACCCTTACGCCAACGTCGACCTTGAATCAGTAGAGCGACATTACTTTACGAGTGCAAGGTCGGCAAGTACGATAGCGGTCATCGCCTCCACTACTACCGGCGCCCTGAGGGCAAAGCAGACATCATGTCGGCCGGGTACCTGAAGAGTATCCATCTCGCCTGTGACGAAGTTGAAGGTATGCTGGGCCTTGCGGATGCTTGAGGTAGGCTTGAACGCCACTCGGAAGACGAGAGGAGCACCGTTTGTGATGCCGCCGTTCACTCCACCTGCTCCGTTCTTGGTCGGACGGCCGTCCGGACCTATAGGGTCGTTATGTTCAGAGCCGCGCATCTTCGAGGCCATGAATCCGTCACCGAACTCTATACCTCGGACACCAGGGATGGCAAATATCGCATGGGCTATCAACGATTCGACACTATCCCAGAACGGCTCGCCATATCCCGGATCAATATCAGGCACGGTGCACTCGATCACGGCACCGACACTGTCGCCCTCCTGTATAGTTTCCTCTATAGTCTTCTTCCATTCATCAGGAATATCCCCGTTACACGTCATTGCGAGGGCTTCGCCCGTGGCAATCCTCTGACCACCAAGCTCCACGATCTGAGCATTCACTTCGTTCACAGGCGTGTCATCAAGCATGGTGGCATCCTGAAGAATCTTCTTGGCCACAACACCGGCAGCCACAACAGGCAGGGTCAGCCTTCCGGAAAAATGGCCGCTGCCACGCGGATCCTGACAGTCATCCCACTTCAAGGCAGCTGTCAGGTCTGCATGTCCGGGACGCGGAATGGCAGAGAACAGTTCATAGTCTGAAGACTTCGTGTTCTTGTTCCTGAACACGATTGTGAGCGGAGCACCTGTGGTGTGGCCTTCAAATATACCGCTGACAATCTGAGGCAGATCGTCCTCGATACGCGGAGTCGTACCCCTGGCGCCGCTCTTCCTGCGCATGACATCGTGCTCAAAGTCCTGCTCTGAAAGTTCCAGTCCTGCAGGAACACCGTCCAGCACCACTCCGATGAGTTCACCATGTGACTCACCGAAAATGCTTACCCTGAATTTTCTACCGAATGTATTCATATCGTGTCTGTTGTTTTTCTACTTTACGTTGGTATGTCTTTCGCTTTATGTTTATCGTTCCAGACCCCGGAGTGCACGGATCACCTAACCATCTGGCTATTAGCAATTTAAATGATTAGCGGTCGGAAAATCTACCGACCCTGAATCAATCAATCAATTATTAATCAGCCACTTACGTGCTATACTGGCAAACAGTTCGTTGAACTGTGGGAAGGATTTCGCCACGCAGGCCTCGTCGTCGATCGTGATCGGGCTGTCGGCTCCGAGTGACGCAACCTTGAGGGCCATGACCATGCGGTGATCGTGATGCGAAGTGTACGCCCCGCCTTTGAGCAAGCCCGGCACACCACTCGTCATCCCCGGTTCCCCACACGTCATCCCAGACACATCACACGTAATCCCCGACACATCACCCGTCATCCCCGACCTGATCGGGGATCCCCCCATCAGGCGCTCCACCAGACTGTATCCCTTGACAACCAGCTCGTCACCTTCAATCTGTGCCTGTACACCCATCTGGGTCAGCATTCCTTGGATGGCCTTCGCCCTGTCGCTCTCCTTGTTTGCCAGACGACCGACTCCCGCTATGCGGCTCGTGCCCTGACAGAATGCAGCCAGCACAGCGACTATCGGGAACAGGTCCGGACAATTAGACGCGTCGACCTCAAATGCCTGAAGCGGTGCACGCTGAGCTGTTATGTTTCCTGTCCTGCCGTCAAGCTGAGAGAGGCTGGCTCCGGCATCCATGAGGATGTCCATGATCGAAAGGTCTGCCTGCAGTGATGTCGTATCCAGTCCTGACAATTCTACCCTTCCGAATATCGCGCCTGCCACCAGGAAGTTCGCTGCGGCGCTCCAATCGCCTTCAAGGTTTATATCTGCTGCCTTGTATCTCTGTCCGCCCTTCACCTTGAATATCATCTCCGTACACAAAGACCAGTCTCCGCCCGACTCGAGGAACTCTCGGCCTCCCTGCATATCGTTGGCTATCTTGATGCCGAACTTCTTCAGTACTTCGAGGGTTATGAACATATATGGAATGCTCTTGGGGTCCTTCACTATGAGTTGAGAGTTTTTATCAGCGAACGGAAGAGCCATCAGAAGACCGGAAATCAGCTGCGAACCATGCTTGCCGGATATCTCCGCGCGACCTGTCTTGAGCGGTCCAGCCACTGTAAGGGGCACCTGAATGGAATCAATCTGAGCCCCTAAGGTCTCCATGATCTCCTTTGCCCCGGTCAGAGGACGGCTGAGCAGGGTCTTTTCGCCGGTGAATGTTACCGGTCCAGAACCGAGCTGCGCCATCACCGGGATCATCATCCTGGTCAGCAGGCCGGACTCTCCGACATGAAGTTCGGACTGGGTAAGACTACCATACTGCGCAGCTATACCTTTAATCGTCACTTCAGTGCCTTCAACCGACACCTCCGCACCAAGATTGCGGGCCACCTGAATCGCAGCCTCATTATCCCCGCATGGGGTATATCCCTTCAGATGAGAAACGCCCTCTGCAAGAGCAGCCGCAATTATCGCACGCTGGGCAAAGCTCTTTGAAACAGGCATAGGAAGAGGGGCAGATGGAGCTATGAATTTAAAGTCTCCATACACGGCTTCAGCCATCTGGGCTGCAGGCCATTGTCCAGGAGCCGCAGCATCTTCTGCAGTCAAGGCGGCGTATGTATATGGAGCTCCATGTTTCAAGCATTCAAGACGGGACTGACGGCCGGCCTCTCCCATGCAGAATGCTATGAGCCCGCCATGCGTCTGAGGCAATTTTCTGTACCATTCGTACAGACGCATCACCCTTTCCATATCCTCAGCGGCATGGGCAGTCGTGACGATCTTTACCATATCAGCTCCATGGTACAGGCATTTCTCGACGATACGCTTCAGGTCCTCGTACGAACCTGTGCCTTCGAAGTCGTGATATGAGCGGATAAAGACGGTTCCATTTTCATGGGCGGCACTGCGGACAGCCTTCGACATCTGCTTGGGTGCCTCCAGCTCCACATCCACATAGCGTGCACCGGCCTCTATGGCCTTGACAAGCCTCTTCTCGGCCAGCTGCACCGCCTTGATCTCACGCACCGTTTCCGGCAGATCCTGCAGGGAAGGTTCATTCTTCACCTCAGCTATGCGGCATGTCGCCACCAGAGGGACGTCAGAGGAGAACACCTCCCCCATCTCCCTGGAGTTAAGCTCACACCTGTCCAGACGGATCTCCGCCATCTCGCACTGCTCCAGCGCCTGGAGTATCTGCTCCGCAGTCTTGTTCTGTATAGTAGTACAAATCATAAAATCCTTATTAGAACATAGCTACAGCCTCTTCAACCGTCATATCATGCACGACAACATCACCGACAGCACGCGGCAGGATGAAATGCACCTTACCATCCTCGGCCTTCTTGTCCTTGGCCATAGCCTCAGCCATGTCCTTGATGCTGTATGGGTTGATGATCAGCAGCAGGCAGTTTTCCAGATCGCGTTCCACCGCCGCGGCAAAGCCCGGCTCGGTCATCTCCAGCCTCTCTGCAAGTTGAGCAGCATATACCATTCCGAGAGCCACTGCATGACCATGGTCTATGTCATTGTGACGTTTATGTGAAAGGGATTCTATCGCGTGGCCGAATGTGTGGCCGAGATTGAGTTTGCGGCGTTCGCCTGTCTCGAACTGATCACGCGAAACGATGTCCGCCTTGACCTTGGCGGCAGCCGCGATAAGCGGAGTCAGTTCCGCAAGCCTTGGCAGCAGCACCTCAGGCCAGCGTGCCTCTCCGTCGCTGAGGGTCGAGCCCTGGCATACAGCAACGAAGTCATCGGCAAGGTCCTTCAGCAGACGTACCGCCGCCTTATAGTTGCCGTTGTCCTCGATTATGAAAGTCTTGAGCATCTCCGCAGCTCCTGCCTGAAAGTCCTCCATCGGGAGGCTCTCCAGCACCTGCGGACATATATATGTAAACTCAGGCTGACAGATCGTTCCGAGCATGTTCTTATACCCGTCGAAGTTCACGCCTGTCTTTCCTCCTATGGCAGCATCGACCTGGGCCAGGAGCGTTGTAGGGACGTATGCACAGCGCACTCCCCTCTTGTAAAGCGAGGCCGCGAAGCCAACCATGTCGGTGGTTATGCCGCCGCCGATAGCCAGTACGAGAGCATCCCTGTCGGCACCGTTATCAAGAAGCCATCCGCAGATGTCCATCACGGTCTCCATGCACTTCGCCTCCTCCGATATGTCCACCAGCATTCCCGGCACCCCACGACGGTTCATCATCTGCGACACCTCGTACGCCGCCGGACAATTCATCGCCACATTACTGTCCATCACCACAAACACATGCTTGTACGGCTCAAGACACGCCTCGAGCCTCTCGACACTTTCATGTATCAATATCCTGCTGATCACCTTTTCGTTTTCCTTTAGATTTATCTGCTCCATAGCTGACTGATTATAACATACAAATATACATAAAGTGACTCTAATAATTTTGCATTTTCGGAAAATTCAAATACCTTTGCAATCCTTAAACAGAAGGTATATCCTTCACGTGCCTCTTTCAGTCCTGGAGACAGGCTACAGAAAAGCACACCAGCCCGGATGGCGGAATCGGTAGACGCGCTGGTCTCAAACACCAGTGGAGCAATCCGTGCCGGTTCGATCCCGGCTCCGGGTACAAGAAAGGCTTCGAGCTAACGCTCGGAGCCTTTTCTTGTACCAACAAGGCACAAGTGCCTTGTTATTTCCTAACCCCAGTCACTTCGTGACAGCCCCTTTCAGGGTCATACCGACCGCTCCCGATGGTCGGGTCGGGCGTCCCCGCTGCTGCGACTTTCTGCGAAAGTCTTGCTGACGCGGATGACGCGGCGCTTATGCGCCTTCGCTTCGCTTTAATTAATATTTTTCTAAAATTTGTCACTTTTGGTCACCACTGTGCAAAAGGTGATGTTGTATCTTTCAGTTGTTTTGCATAACTTTATAGCGATAAATCTGGATTTATCTAACAGCCTTGACACAGTTCAGCTGACACTCACGGTCAGGTTCCCATATTGCGATCTTTTTTTTTAAATTTTCATGCTAAGATTTGACACTATGAAACAACTAATAGCGGCCATCTTATTATTGTGTGGCCTTGCTGCCAGGGGAGCAGACGATGGTTTTGAAAACCCACAGAGAGCAAGATTTGAGGCGGCCCGCCAGAGGATCAGTGAGGCCGTTGCCTCTAATAATATCGAGGTGGATAATTTCATTGCGGTAGAGATAGCAGACGGAACGGTAATCATCAGCCCTCAAGACTCTCTATATAATGTCTATACTATTCAGAGGGGTAATGGTGTGAGGAAGTTGAGCAAGCTAAAAGGGTCTTTGCCTCAGATCACATCAATATTTGACTTTGCCTCAGCCTTGAAAGCGCCTCTGATCTGCGAGACAGTTAAAGAGAAGAAAGAATACAATCCGTTTTACTGGTATTTCGGAGTCTTCGATGCTGAAAACAAGGCTCTTCTTGAGATAAATGACGATTCTACGGAAAGACCGATAACTTCAGAGCAGACTGAATGCGTTTTGCAATTAGTGCTGGAAGGCCTTGGCATTATGCCGGACACCACATATCATCTTATTGTGAGTGAGCGATATGACTATGATATGGTTCAGGTCATAGACAACCTGCCATCGAATGTCAAAAGTGAAGTGATGTCAGATCTCTACTCTGATTTGCTCAAGAAATGTCGCTCCGTCAAGTCTGCCCGTTATCCTCAGTTCAAGAAGCACCTTTTGCATGCAACTACAAAGTACGCAAAAGACGGTTATTTATGGATTAATACCCAAATTGCGATAAAAGCTATGGGCAACGAGAATGATATCAAACTTGAATATGTGCTTAATGGTAAGTCAGTCCAGACCCGCGCTGATGCCCGCAAACTGATGAAGCTTCGCATGAATCAGATATCCTCATTGGAGATCGATTATGACCCTTCGCAGGGTTTAGTTAAAGCATTTATTTCATATCGTTAAATATCTGCAGGAGAGCTACAGATATCGGACTGCATATAAGCAAAG
>JAZOPY010000120.1:0-32090 GCA_045655825.1 Candidatus Cryptobacteroides sp.
TTCCTAACCCCGCTTGGCCTCCGACTTCTGGAGAAGGACCTTCCTCTTGAACAGAAGGAGACGCTTGCAACAGAAGCTGACAAGCTTGTGAAGAAGGTTGACGAGACTATTGAGAAGACTCTTGATGAGATCCTTCCTCAGGCATTTGCCATCATGAAATCAACGGCACGTCGATTCAAGGAAAATCCTGTAATAAAGGT
Organism: Candidatus Cryptobacteroides sp.; assembly: GCA_045655825.1. Classification (GTDB taxonomy): domain Bacteria; phylum Bacteroidota; class Bacteroidia; order Bacteroidales; family UBA932; genus Cryptobacteroides. The sequence goes on from JAZOPY010000120.1 coordinate 201, forward strand.
CAAGGCTACCGAATTCGACCGCAATCTCAGTACCACAAAGGAGTTTGTCAGCATCGACGGTGATTACGCACTCTGGCAGAACCACTGGATGGCCGGCGGAAACGAGATCACATGGGATATGGTACACTACGACGTACAGCTCATCGGTGGTATCGTTCTTCATCAAGGTAAGATCGCCGAGATGGCTACAGGAGAGGGTAAGACACTCGTGGCTACTCTGCCTGTATTCCTTAACGCATTGGCAGGCAAGGGTGTACATGTCGTTACAGTCAACGACTACCTCTCAAAGCGTGCCTCTGAGTGGATGGGACCTCTCTATCAGTTCCACGGTCTGAGCGTAGACTGCATCGACAAGCATCAGCCAAACAGTGCAGCCCGCAGAAAGGCCTACAAGTGCAACATCACATTCGGTACAAACAACGAGTTCGGTTTCGACTACCTCCGTGACAACATGGCCACATCTATGGAGGACCTCGTTCAGCGTAAGCACCACTTCGCAATCGTCGATGAGGTCGACTCTGTGCTTATCGACGACGCGCGTACTCCTCTCATCATCTCAGGACCTGTGCCTAAGGGTGAGGACCAGCAGTTCATGGAGTTCAAGCCGCTCGTGGAGCGCCTCTACAACACTCAGAAGGCCCTCGTGACTTCTCTCCTCAATGAGGCTAAGAGACTCATCGCGGCAGGCAACGAGCAGGACGGAGGAATCCTCCTTTTCAGAGCATTCAAGGGATATCCTAAATACAAGCCTCTCATCAAGTTCCTCAGTGAGCCGGGCATGAAGCAGCTCCTCCAGAAGGTCGAGGGCCGATTCATCCAGGACAACGAGCGTGAGATGCCTTTCATTACAGACGAACTCTACTTCGTCATCAACGAGAAGCAGCACTCTGTCGATATGACTGACAAGGGCCGCGACCTCATCACAGGCAACCTCTCTGACCCTAACTTCTTCGTCCTTCCAGACGTGGGTGAGGAGAACGCAAAGATCAAGGAAGACACAACTCTCACTGATGAGGAGAAACAGATCAAGAGAGACGAGGTCAATGCAGACTACGCCCTTAAGTCAGAGCGCGTACATACTGTGACTCAGCTCCTCAAGGCCTATACAATGTTCGACAAGGAGATCGACTATATCATTGCTGACGGCAAGATCAAGATCGTCGACGAGCAGACAGGCCGTATCATGGAAGGTCGTCGCTGGAGCGACGGACTCCACCAGGCGGTCGAGGCTAAGGAGAACGTGAAGGTGGAGGCAGCGACTCAGACATTTGCGACCATCACCCTCCAGAACTACTTCCGTATGTACCACAAGCTTTCGGGTATGACCGGTACAGCGGAGACGGAGGCAGGTGAGTTCTGGGCTATCTACAAGCTTGATGTTGTGGTGATCCCTACAAACAGACCTATCGCACGTAAAGACAATAATGACCTCATCTATAAGACGAAGAAGGCTAAGTTCGATGCTGTGACCGAAAAGGTCCTCGAGCTTACAGCTCAGGGCCGTCCGGTGCTCGTCGGTACGACAGACGTGGAGACCTCGGAGATCCTCAGCCGTATGTTCCGTATGCGCGGCATCCAGCACCAGGTGCTCAACGCCAAGCAGCATGCACGTGAGGCGGAGGTTGTAAGATATGCTGGTCAGGCTGGTACCGTGACCATCGCAACCAACATGGCCGGTCGTGGTACCGACATCAAGCTTCCGCAGGAAGTGAAGGATGCGGGCGGACTTGCAATCATCGGTACCGAGCGTCACGACAGCCGTCGAGTTGACCGTCAGCTCCGTGGTCGTTCAGGCCGTCAGGGAGACCCTGGTTCATCAATCTTCTACGTATCCCTCGAGGATAAGCTCATGCGCCTCTTCGGTTCCGAGAGAATCGCAGGCGTGGTTGACAAGCTCGGTATGAAGGACGACGAGGCTCTTGAGTCATCAATGCTCAGCAAGTCTATCGAGAATGCTCAGAAGAAGGTCGAGGAGATCAACTTCGGTTCTCGTAAGAGACTCCTTGAGTATGACGACATCATGAACTCTCAGAGAGAGGCCATCTATACAAAGCGTCGCAATGCGCTTTCAGGTGAAAGAATCGAGATCGACGTGATGAACATGATGCAGGACCTTGCGCTTGTTTATGCTGAGAGGGCTGCTGAGATGAGTTATGAGGAGTTTGTGGAGAACGTACAGGCTTCACTTTCAGTCGATCTTACAGCAGAAGAAGTCGCTTCTTCATCCGAGATCTATCTCTCTGAAGAGGTGTTCTCTAAGGCTAAACCGGAGGTTATCGCTGACTACCTCGTGAAGAACATGATGCTCGTGTTCAACCGTAGAATGGGCGTTATTATCCAGAGAACTCTTCCTATCTTCAAGTCTATCGCTGAGAAGGAAGGTGTGAATATGCCGGATGACGCTAAGATCCGCATCCCGGTTTCAGACGGACGCAGAATCTATCCTGTGGTTGTCAACATCAAGAAGACTATCGAATCTGAGGGTAGGGAACTGGTGCGTGCGATCAGCAAGTGCATCACTCTCTATCGTATCGACGAGAGCTGGAAGGAGCATCTTCGTGAGATGGATGACCTCAAGCAGTCTGTACAGAACGCGACATACGAGCAGAAGGATCCTCTCCTCATCTATAAGTTCGAGAGCTTCAACCTCTTCAGCACCATGCTCGAGGAGCTCAGCAAGCAGGTTTCATCGTTCCTTCTCAGAGCCAACATTCCGCTCAGAGACGGTCAGACAGCAGAGGCTCCGGCCGCTCCGCGCAAGCCTGACATGAGCCAGATGAACACAAGCCGCACAGACCTCGTGACAAACGCAGGTGAGCCTAAGAGCAAGATGCCAGTACATGTCGAGAAGCAGGTAGGCCGCAACGATCCATGTCCATGCGGATCAGGCAAGAAGTTCAAGAACTGCCACGGCAAGCCACAGGCATAATCGAAACAATATAAAAATACGCAATATCATGGCAAAACCAGAACAGACAGTAAATGTCAACTCAATCAGCCGTATTTCTGCCGGCACAGTGATCAAGGGTGAGATCCTTTCTCCGAACGACATCCGCATCGACGGAACATTCGAGGGCAAGATCACATCCAAGGGCCGCGTTGTACTTGGTGAGACAGCAGTAGTGAAAGGCGACATCGTCTGCAACAACATTGACCTTTGGGGCAAGGTTGACGGCAATGTCTATGTTAAGGACACCCTCTCGCTCAAGGAGGGCTGTACGATGAACGGTAACCTTCACGTACGCCGTCTCTCTGTTGAGCTCGGCGCTACATTCAACGGCAGCTGCCAGACCATCACAGAAGCCGAATTTGACAAGCTCGCAGGCGTTCAGCCAGCAGCTCAGCCATCTCAGCAGAAACAGCAGCAGGCTCGCGCAAACTAAGCTTTGAGGCCCCTGTGTCTCGATGATCGGACAGAATTTGTTTGATTTTTTATAAAAACTGAACAAATTTTGATTGTCTAATCGCCTGTAGAAGTTGGTCTACGGGCGATTTTTGACTTTATTCGCGTACTTTTTTGTTACGCGGATAAGTCTTCTGAACTTTGCAAAATCATGATGATGTATATTGTTAACTTTAGTTATGATTTTATGGAAAGTTTTGAGATGAAAGATGCGGGCATGCAGGATCAAGCATTTGTAAATCTTCTGACCAACGGAGGATTTAAGGCGTTCTTTGGTGATGAGAACAATAAGGCAGAGGTGATGGAGGTTATCAATTCACTCCTTCCGGAACATTGCAGGGTAGTGGAGATAGAGTGTCTTCCGACTGAGCATCAGGGCCAGGTTGTGGATGAACACAAAACAATGCACTATGATTATATGTGTCGGGATAAGTCCGGTGCAATCTTCATTGTCGAGATGCAGCAGTACAAGGAGAAGCATTGGTTCAAAAGATGTGTGAGTTATGCCTGCAGATCTTATGATAGGCAGAATCACAAAGGCAAAGAGTATGACATCCCGCCAGTGTTTCTTATCGGCTTGATGGGTGTCGATGTGGACCATGTTCAGCCGGAGCTTTGGGAGAACAGGTTCGTGTCAGAATATACATTTCGAGAAAAATCGACAAACGAGGTCCTGGCAGACACAATATTTGTTATATTTGCAGAGCTTGCAAAATTCAAGAAGGGAGAGAAGAACTCAGGAACCTTATTCTTAAGAAAATGAAAATTGCAGGCTTTGACGAAGTGAAACGCATGCAATACGAAAAAGACATGTACGACGAAAGAAGAAGAAACGGTGAAATCGCCGCAGCACGCGAAGAAGGTCTTGAACAAGGTCTCGAGCAAGGTCTGGTGCAAGGTCGTAAGGAGGCGTCCCTGATGGCTGCAAAGAACCTAAAGGCATTGGGCGTTGCAGTTGATGTCATATCTCAGGGTACAGGGCTGACTGTTGAAGAGATTGAAAAGCTTTAATGTACAATAAGGGTCCGATCAACCGATCGGACCCTTATTGTGGAGATGGGCGGGATCGAACCGCCGTCCAAACACCGCACCAGAGAGCTTTCTACACGCTTAGTCTGACTTTGTTTTTCGTCCAGGGGCTGCCGCCTGACAGGCTACCCAAGGCTTATCCTCTGAATCTTAGCGGAGCTTAAAGGAGTCACTCCGAGCATCCGGTTTGGATGATACCCCGAATTCCAGCCAGAACCGGCCTAAAGGCTGGAGGGATACTCGTCGGCGACGCAGCCTTGGCGTCACGGATTAAGGTAGTGTGCTTAGCAGACTACGCAGCGAGTGCATAAGAGTTGTTGCCAACTAATTGTTTGAAGGTCGAGATTAACGGGCTGGCCTACAGAGCCCGGCGTGCTTACTATCCAATGTCTGATGCTGTCAAAACCAAAACATCCCCATTGAGACTGCAAATATAGCGATTTTCTGCAAATTTTGCACTTTTGGTCAATATTTTTCAAATAAAATTTGGATAATCAAAAAATGTCCGTATATTTGCAATCCTGTTTCGGGAGCATAGCTCAGTTGGTTTAGAGCATCTGCCTTACAAGCAGAGGGTCGGGGGTTCGACTCCCTCTGCTCCCACCAAAAGCCTTTCAGATATCTGGAAGGCTTTTTTCTTTTTGTGTATGTTCATTTATCTGGGGCAGGACATTTCTGGTCCCTGGGCACAAAGCAGGCGTATTCGCCAACCGCGCTGCCCTCGTGCGTGTGTGCGTAGCGCGCGTTTTGATTATTCTGCGATAATGCTTAACTTTGTGCGAATTATGCACATGCGTGAATGAAGCTTTATAACCAAGAATAAACAAAGTTTAATTTATGATATCAAAAGTTAGAATTTTTGCAGTTTTATCTGCAGTCGTTTTTGCCATCGCTTCATGCGGTACCGCCAAGGACATCGCATATTTCCAGAACAAGATGGTGGATCAGCCCGAGGAGATCGACAAGCATGCCGGCATTGTAATCCAGCCGAAGGATATGCTTTCGATCGTAGTGTCAAGCCGCAACCCGGAGCTTGTGGCCATGTTCAACCTTCCGGTAGTCAGCTACCAGGCAGGCTCGGAGGTCGTATCCGGTGGCTCACAGCAGCGCCTTATGGGATATGTCGTTGACAACGATGGGCAGATCGACTTCCCGATCCTTGGACCTATCGAAGTGAAGGGTCTCACACGTTGGGAACTCTCAGAACTTATCAAGGCTAAGCTTCTCGACGGCGGTCTCCTGACAGATGCAGTGGTGACAGTGGAGTTCATGAACTTCAAGGTCTCTGTGATCGGTGAGGTCAACAACCCGGGCACATTCAACATCGAAGGCGACAAGGTGACTGTCCTTCAGGCGATCTCCCTTGCAAGAGACCTCACTATCTTCGGTGAGCGCGAGAACGTGACAGTGATCCGTGAGCGCGACGGCCAGAGGACCATGTACGAGATCAACCTCTGCGACGTGAGCATGTTCAACTCTCCGGCGTACTACCTCCAGCAGAACGACGTCGTGTACGTCCAGCCGAGCGAGATCAAGGCACGTCAGTCAACAACCGACGACAAGGCCCTCAGAATGACCAGCATCTTCGTATCAGGAGGATCCCTCCTCGTGTCGCTCGCATCCCTGATCATCGGAATCATCAGTATGAACTAAAGAAACCAAGACCCGATTATGGCAGAAAATACAAATACAAACAACACATTCCACAAAGAGGAGGAGTCTTCTTTCCAGCTGTCTGACCTGTGGCATCTTGTGTGGGACCACAAGTGGTGGTACGTCCTTGCTGTCGGAATCGCAGTATTCATTGCAGCATTCTACCTTTACCGCACACCTCAGACCTTCTCCAGCACAGCCAAGGTCCTCGTGGACGAGAGTAACCAGGACGCGACAATGCGCAACCTCGGTGTGGCTTCGGCAGGTATGATGAAACTCCGCAGCTTCAACAGCGTGGAGAACGAGATCGAGGCATTCTCGTCAGTGGACTACATGCAGAAGGTGGTTGAGCGCCTCGGCCTCCAGACCACATACAGACAGGACCTCCGCTTCAAGTCGATAGACCTTGCGACCAGCTCTCCTGTGAAGCTCATCCTTGCAGGTGAAAACCCTCACACAAGCTTCTCGTTCAAGCTCAGCAAGGTAGGAGAGGACGGCGTCAAGCTCACCAACTTCAAGATTAACGGCGAACCTGTCGGCACTTCAGCGGAAGGCCATCTCGGAGACACACTCAAGACAGACCTCGGCTACCTCGCCATCTTCCCTACAGAACACATCGGCGACTTCAAGTCAGACATCAGCGTATCATGGGAGAACGCCCTCTCGGCAGCCAAGAAATACTGCGGCAAGCTCAACGTATCCCTCTCAGGCAAGGAGTCATCGGTGGTTGTCCTCCAGATGACGGACACCGACCCTCAGCGCGCATCTAACGTAATTTCAGCCCTCATCGACGTATATGACGAGGTATGGCTCTCAAACAAGAACAGAGCTGCAGTCAACACAACGAAGTTCATCAACGAGAGACTCGCGGTCATAGAGCGTGACCTGGCGACAGTAGAGGAGGCCCTCAGAAAATACAAGTCGACCAACAACCTCACCGACATGAAGGCCATCAGCCAGCTCTACCTCGACGAGTCGAGCCACTACGCTTCGAAAGCCTTCGAGGTGCGCAACCAGCTCTCTGTAGCGAACTACATCAAGGACTACCTCAGCGATCCTGCAAATGCGATGACCCTTATCCCTGCGAACCTCGGCATCAACAACGGCTCGGTCGACGCAGAGATCAAGGAGTACAACGACCTCGTCCTCCAGAGAGACCGTCTCCGCACAGGCAGCGGCGTCAACAACCCTATGATCGCCGACCTCAACACAAGCATAGCGGCGATCCGCACATCAATCCTCAACTCCATCGAGAACCTCATCTCGACCCTCGACCTTCAGCTCGCACGCATCGAGGGACAGGAGAGGGACATCCTTTCGAGAATATCATCAAGCTCAGGCAAGGAACTTCAGCTCCTGAGCATCGAGCGTCAGCACGGCATCACCCAGGAACTCTACAAGTTCCTCCTCCAGAAGCGTGAGGAGAACGAACTTGCGGCCCTTGTAAACGTCGGCAACACCCAGATCCTCCAGAGCCCTGAGGCATCGATCGTCCCTGTAGGACCGAACAAGATGATGATCCTCCTTGTGGCACTGGTGCTCGGATTCGGCGCTCCGTTCGCCTTCTTCTTCCTCAAGTCTCGTCTGGACACAGCCATCAAGAACAAGGGCGACCTCGGCAACCTCTCGGTACCGTTCCTTGCTGAGATCCCTCGCTACATGAAGCCTGGAACCAAGTTCAGCAAGCTCCGCCGCATCAAGGACGACAAGTCCATGACGAAGATCATCGTCGAGGCAGGAAGCCGAGACATGATGAACGAGGCCTACCGAGTCCTCAGAACCAACATGGACCTCATGATGGGCAAGGACCGCAGCTCGAAGGTGCTGATGTTCACATCATTCAACCCTGGCGCAGGTAAGACCTTCTCGGTAATGAACATAGCAGCCTCGATGGCCCTCAAGGACGCCAAGGTAATGCTCGTGGACCTCGACCTCAGAAAGGCATCCCTCAGCAAGGCCCTCGGAGTGGACCACAGCGGAGTGGCGGCATACCTCAACGGCAAGACAGAGAAATACAGCGATAACGCTGAAGAAATAGCTCCTAACCTCTTCGTCCTTCCGGTGGGAACCCTTCCTCCGAACCCGACCGAACTTCTGCTCAGCGACCGATTCAAGGAGATGATCGACAAGATGAGAGGCGAGTATGACTACATCTTCCTCGACTGTCCGCCGATCGACGTAGTAGCTGACGCAAGCATCATCACAGAAGTAGCAGACATGACTGTGTTCGTGATGAGAGCCAACCAGCTGGACAAGAAGGTGCTTCCTGACATCGAGGAACTCTACAACTCGAAGAAGTACAAGCACATGACCATGATACTGAACTGCGTGGACATCCAGTTCAAGAAATACGGATACGGAAAGTCAAGCTACGGCTATGGCTACGGAAATACAAACTGATGGGATTTTTCGATTTCATAAAGCGTAAGCAGTCACTGCTTCAGAGCGGAGTGCTCCAGGGAGCCACTGACCGTCACAGCCACATCCTCTTCGGTGTGGACGACGGCATCAGGACCCTCGAGGACTCCCTCGCTGTACTTGCCTACGACGAAGAAATCGGAATCAAGGAAGTCTGGTGCACCCCTCACATCATGGAGGACGTGCCCAACACCACCGCCCAGCTGCGCGAGAGGTTCGCCCAGCTCCAGGCGGCCTACAGCGGTCCCATAAAGCTCCACCTTGCGGCGGAATACATGCTCGACACCCTGTTCGAGGAGCGCTTCACACAGGGCGACCTCCTGACGATGGAGGACAACACCATCCTTGTGGAGACATCCACATGGAACCCTCCGCCAGACATGTCGGGCACGCTCCGCAGGATCCAGAAGGCCGGCTACCGCCCGCTTCTGGCGCACCCGGAGCGCTACCGCTACATGAATGATGCAGCTTATGAAAGGCTGCACAAGATGGGCATACACTTTCAGCTCAACGCCGGTTCCCTGGTGGGATACTATGGAGAAACGGCCATGCACAAGGCCCATGAAATGCTGCAGAAAGGATGGTACAGCGAGATCGGCAGCGACTGCCACCGCCTCGCCACCATCAAGGAACAATACACACGAGAGGTTTTGACGAAAGACGTCGTATCGAAGATTACCACGTCGCTTCGCTCCTCGTAATCCTCAAACCTCTAAAAAACCAAAACGAATTGTTGCTGGACAGTACAAGACCGATTGGTAAAACCTTAAATACTGACACCGGACGCCCGAAGAGCACTTCTGCGGGTGTCCTATCTCAGTGTCTTGAGGCGACGCAGACCCGTTGGTATGTCCTCCGCGCCACCTACGCGCGTGAGCTCAAAGTAAGGGACCAGATAAACGACCACGGCATCCGCACCTTCATCCCGATGATATGGAAGGATAAGAAGCTGGTTCCAGCCATCACCGGCCTGGTCTTCGTCAACGCAACAAGAGAACAAATCGACAGCTACATCCGCAGCTTCGGCGACGACAGACCGGTCAACTACTACTGGGACCGCACGGCCAACCGCCCGCTCACAGTCCCGGACAAGGCCATGGAAGACTTCATATCTGTAGCCTCTACCATGGATCCGGACCTGATCTACCTTACCGAGATCAGCGACAAACTTCGCGAAGGCCAGAAGGTCATCGTCAAGGAAGGCCCCTTCAAAGGCGTCGAAGGCAAGGTCGTCCGCATCCGCAAATCCCGCCGCATCATGGTCGAGATCCCCGGCATGCTCGCCGTTGCCTCGACTTATGTAGAGATGGGCAATGTTGAAATTATTTAACCTATAAACTTTATGGGCAGAATCATAAAGAAACTTAACCAGTACGTAAGCAAGTATATCAGTACGCGAGTTATCTTCGCTATAGATATGTTGATGTCATTGCTGGCATCTCTTCTTGCTATCCTGCTTACTAAACTCTTCATTCCGACAGATGTAGTGGTAGCCGGACCTACCATAGTCTGGCTGACGTCATCGTTGGTGGCCTCATTCTTCCTGATATGGTCCCTCAGGACATACAGGATCATCATCCGCCACATGACCATCAGAGAGTTCGGACGCTTTGTCGCCCTCTCTGTGTTCAAGGTACTTGTCCTCGGATTCGTATATGGAATAGCAGTAGCAGCTGACAAGAATTTGTGCGTGCTGATGGTGGCAGACTTCCTCTTTACATTCGCTGCCTTCTTCTTCCTCAGAATGGGAATGCTGCTTGCATACGACTATGTCAAGGAAAGGATGGAGGTAAGGAAGAATACCTATAATGTATTAGTATATGGCGTAGGTGTCAAGTCCGTATCTCTGATCGCCCGTCTCCAGGATTCCAGCCACTACAGGATCGTAGGTTTCCTCCAGTTCGGCAAAAGCAATGTTACCCATGTCATCTCTGAGAAGAAGACCTTTTACGTTAGTACAGAAGAGGAGTTTGACAAGGTAATAGAAGCTGTTGACGCAGACGCAATCCTCTTCGCAACAGAAGAAGATGCGCGCCTTGAGAAAGACCGTATGATCAAGTACGCGATCGACTGTCACATCAAGATGCTGTTTGCTCCGCCAATCGACGAAATGGTCGACGGAAAGCCTACCCATAACCTCCGAAACATAGAGATCGAGGACCTTCTCATGCGTCCGGAGATCAAGATCTCGATGGAAGAGATCATCAAGAACTTCCAGGGAAAGACTGTTATGGTGACAGGAGCTGCAGGATCCATCGGATCGGAGCTCACCCGTCAGCTCGCAACATTTGGAGTCAAGGAACTCGTGCTCTTCGATAACGCAGAGACACCAATGCACAACCTCCGTCTTGAACTTGAAGAAAAGTTCCCTGAACTCAGCTTCATCCCAGTTATCGGAGACGTGAGACAGCTTCCACGCCTTGACTATGCATTCAGAAAGTGGAGGCCGCAGGTTGTCTTCCACGCAGCAGCATACAAGCACGTTCCTCTTATGGAAGAGAACCCATGTGAGGCTGTTCTCGTAAATGTAGCAGGTTCACGCAACGTAGCAGACAAGTGTATCGAGTACGACGTGGAGAAGATGGTAATGGTATCTACCGACAAGGCGGTCAACCCTACAAACATCATGGGCTGCACCAAGCGTCTTGCAGAGATCTATGTCCAGTCAATGGGACTTGCAATGGAGCAGGGCAAGAAAGCCGGAAAGACCAAGTTCGTGACCACACGCTTCGGTAACGTACTCGGTTCTAACGGATCCGTCATCCCACGCTTCCGCGAGCAGATTGCTAAGGGTGGTCCTGTGACTGTTACACACCCTGAGATCACACGCTTCTTCATGACTATCCCTGAGGCCTGCCGCCTCGTGATGGAAGCTGCTACAATGTCTACAGGCAACCAGATCTTCGTGTTCGACATGGGCGAATCTGTCAAGATCGACGACCTTGCCCGCCGTATGATCTACCTCGCAGGCTTCAAGCCAGACGAAGACATCAAGATTGAATACAGCGGTCTCCGCCCAGGCGAGAAACTCTACGAGGAAGTCCTCTCAACAAGCGAGAATACCCTTCCGACAGACCACAGCCGCATCCGCATCGCAAAAGTTCGTGAATACGCCTATGCAGACGCCCTCGCCGGAGTTGAAGAGTTAGAGAGACTGTCAAGAGAGGTAGATATCAACGACATGGTGAAGTTGATGAAGGACATCGTTCCAGAGTTCATCAGCAAGAACTCTAAGTTTGAGAAGTTTGATACGAAGTAACTCCCAAAAATCATAGTAGACATTTAAATAGCACTATTATATAGCGAATATCTTCAAATTTCACATCACGACTTTTACATGAAGGGTGTATATGATGGCGCTTTGGATCAAGATCAAATGCTTTATATAGATCCGTTGCTTCTTAAGACTTGCAAGACTGCTTGAAAGAAGCGACAGGTCTCTCGCCAAATAAATAAAAGAAAATTCGTTTCAAAATTATCATATAAATTAGTGAATTAGTATTGTTACTAATCGAACAACGGAGATAGTAGATATAAGAATTTCTTAAACTTTACTTGTACACCAAATTTATTACAAGAAATTTCATGTCCGAACTTAATAGAAAAATTGTAAAAGCAACAAAATGGTCAGCAATAACAGAAATTATTGCTAAATTAATTACTCCGATTACTAGTATAATCTTAGCGCATTTGTTAGCACCAGAAGCATTCGGTGTTGTAACTACATTGTCTATGGTAATTACATTCGCGGAAATTTTTACTGATGCAGGTTTTCAGAAATACTTAATTCAACATGAATTTGTTGATGATACTGATCGCGAGCAAAGTACAAATGTTGCGTTTTGGAGTAATCTAATAATGTCTTTATTCTTTTGGCTAGTAATTGGCATTTTTGCTGATCAGTTGGCATCATTGGTAGGAAATCCAGGTTTAGGACATGTATTAATTATTGCTTGTATTTCCATTCCTCTTGCAGCTTTCTCGAGTATACAGATTGCCTTATATAAAAGAGATTTAGATTTTAACACATTGTTCAAAGTCAGAATTATTGGAATTTGTGTACCATTGCTAGTAACGATACCTTTAGCATTTTATCTACGTTCATATTGGGCTCTTGTGTTTGGTACAATTGTTAGTAATTTGGCTAACGCAGTGCTTCTTACTTTATATTCAAAATGGAAACCCAAGCTTTATTATTCTTTTGCAAAGTTTAAAGAAATGTTTTCTTTTTCAGCATGGTCTGTTGTTGAGGCGATAACTATTTGGATGACAGGCTATGTTGATATTTTTATTATTGGTACTTATCTAAATGAGTATTATTTGGGGCTATATAAGACAGCAATTACTATTGTTGGACAGATTATGGGTTTAGTAACAGCTGCAACTACACCTATTTTATTCTCAGCATTATCTCGATTGCAGAATGATGATAAGGCATTCCAGGAAATGTTTTATAAATTCCAAAAGCTAGTAGCATTATTAGTTATACCGTTAGGTGTTGGTATATATTGCTATAGTGATATTGTAACTTCAATTCTTGGTAAGCAATGGCTTCCTGCTAGTGAATTCATCGGAATATGGGGATTAACTAGCGCAGTGACTATTGTATTGTCGCACTACAGTAGTGAAGTTTATAGGTCTAAAGGACGACCAAAATTATCTGTGCTATCGCAGTTTTTACATTTGATCGTGCTTTGGCCTGTAGTTATCATTTCTGTCAGATATGGTTTTGAAGCTTTGTATATTTCTAGATCTTTAGTGCGTTTTGAAGGTGTATTAGTAAATCTTATACTTATGTATGCATTGGTACGCTTTTCTCCTCTGAAGATGCTGCAAAACATTTCTGTACCGGTAATTGCTTCGGTCATTATGTTAGATGTATCTCTTTTACTGAAGTTAGTTTCAACTACATTAGCGTGGAATATCATATCAATTTTGATATGTATTATTGTATATTTTGCAGTAATCTATAGTATCCCATCAACAAGAACAGTTTTGCTGCAGTTTATTTCAAAAAAATATAAATCGTAGTCTATTATTATGTCGAAATTAAAAACGTTTTTCAAACTTTTAAGGTCTGATAGAAAAGCAATATCACGCTCAGTCTTTTTAAATTTAAAGAATTGGAGAATACTCCGTTTTATGGGTGACAAAGCATATATACGCTTTGCATATAAATGTTGTGTTGGTGAAAAACTGAACTTGAAAAATCCTATTACTTTTTCAGAAAAACTCCAGTGGTTAAAACTACATGATCGAAAGCCAGAGTACACATTGATGGTTGATAAATATGCTGTTAAGGACTATGTATCAACTAAGATCGGTGAACAATACATAATTCCGACATTAGCTGTATGGAATACTTTAGATGAAATTGACTTTGACTGTCTCCCTAATAAATTTGTCCTTAAGTGGAATCATGATTCCGGATCAATTGTTATCTGTAGGGATAAGAGAACATTAGACAAGGCGCAGGCAATAAATAAGTTAAAGAGAGGTGCCAAAAAGAATGGATATTGGTTTGGTAGAGAATGGCCATACAAGAATGTTAAGCCTTGTATTATAGCCGAGGAACTGTTGGAGGATTCAAACCAACCAGATTTAACCGATTACAAGTTTTATTGCTTTAATGGAGAACCAAAATATTGTCAAGTTATAAGAGATAGATCAGTAGCACAAACAATTGACTTTTATGATATGGAATGGGTACGTCAGCCTTTTACAGGTTTAACTCCATGCCCTTCTGGCAATATTGTCGAAAAACCGAGTAAGCTAGATATAATGATTAATATATGTAAGTCATTATCTAAAGATTTAGCTTTTTCAAGAATTGATTTATATCTGGTCAATGAGAATGTATATTTTGGTGAGATAACCTTCTATCCGGCTAGTGGTTTTGGTGAATTTGAACCCAAGGAATGGAATAAAATAATAGGTGATTTACTAATCCTTCCATCGACAAGCGAAAAGTAGTTGTTTTCTTAATATAAAAGATTTCATTATGAGAGTTTTATTGTTAACAAATAGTGTTGGTTTTGGAGGAGTAGAGAAAAATGTTGCATTTATAGCGAATAGTTTAGTTGACAAAGGACATTATGTTTCAATTGTAAATTATAACTCTGTTGATTCATCAATAGCAAGAGCTAAGCAGTCTTTTTATGAGACGATCAATATACATACGTATGTAGGTGGTAGTTCGCACCTTCAGAGATTAAGGAAAGTCTTGTTTACATTAAAAATCTCAAAGAAATTTAGACCAGATGTAATTGTTGGGTTCACAGCTTTTCCATCATTTGCAGCTAAACTTGTAAGTATTCTAACTGGAATCCCGTCTATCATGACTGAAAGGGGAAATCCTTATGTGACCATTAATTTGAAAAATTTACCTTCTCGCATAGAACTCTTTTTTATTAATAGATCTAAGGGTGGTGTTTTCCAAATAGAAGGAGCGGCAAAGTTTTTTAGCGAAAAACTTCAATCAAGGGCTACTATTATTCCTAATCCTATTTTTATAAAGTCAACATTTGAAGTGGAACCTTTTCGTATGAGGAATAAGACAGTTGTAAGTGTTGGCAGATTGGATAATTATCAAAAGCGATATGATATAATGATTAAAGCTTTTGCATTATTCAGTAAGCAACACCCTGATTGGATCTTACAACTATACGGAGATGGGACGGATAAGGATTTAATACGCAAATGGTGCGAGGAGGAAAATATTCTTGGTAAAGTAGAGTTTATGGGTGTTTCATCTTATCCAATGAATGACATAAAAGATTCAGGAATCTTCTTAATAACTTCAGATTATGAAGGAATTTCTAATGCCCTTCTTGAGGCAATGGCTATTGGTTTGCCATGCGTTTCGACTGATAGTGAACCTGGTGGAGCTCGTATGTTAATCAATGATAAGGTGAATGGTAGAATAGTAGAAAGCAGAAATCCAAAAGCAATTTCATCTGCGTTATGTGACTTTGTTGAAAATCCTGATTTGGCAGATTCATGTGGAAATAATGCCAAATATGTACTTGCAAGATTTGATAAAGATCTTATAGCTGCTAAGTGGGAGGCCTATTTGTTATCTGTAGCTAAAAAATGAAACAATACATAAATATTCTAAATATATATATATTAGCCTGGTGTGTACTAAATGCGGGTGTTATTTCTAATCCTACAATTAGTGTGTTGTGTCTAGGATTTCTATTTTTGGTCTCTTTTTTCTATATGTTCAAAGTGATTTTAGAACCAAAGAATAAGGTGATATCAGCACTTTTAGTATTTCTCCTGTTAATTTCTATATATGGTATTCAGTTTATAATGTCTGGTGAAAGGTTATATGTTGGCGCTGGAGAGGGGCGTTATATAACGAATAGAGAATTCTTAATATTGATATATCAGTCCATATTACCGATATTCCCTTTTTATTATTTCGCTTGTCATAATAAGTTGACTGTTGAAGTAATGCGAAAGTGGGTACTAGTATTTTTTGTCGTGGTCATTATGGCGTACATAAAGAACCAATATATGGTTCTGAATTCTCTCGGAATGGACGAAGGAGGTGCGACGAATAATGCTGGCTATGATTTCCTTGCATTATTCCCATTGCTCACTTTTTGTAATAAACGAAAATTAGTCCAGAATATATTGTTCATAATCTGCCTTGTTTTTATTATTCTGAGTGTCAAAAGAGGTGCTATTATAGTTGGAATTATAGCTTATTCATGGTTCCTTCTTAATAGTTCTGGAAAATCAGGAACTTCTAGATTGAAAACGATACTATTGATCGGATTTGCTTCTATTGTTGTGTATGAGCTATTTATATATTTGATTACGACTAATGATTATTTCCTTTTGCGATATGAAGAAACATTAGAGGGTAATACAAGTGGAAGAGATAGTATATATCAATCTTTAATTCACACATATTCTCACGAGTCAAGTTTTATACAACAATTGTTAGGACGAGGCGCTTATGGTACGCTGAAGGTTGCAGATAACGTTGCTCATAATGACTGGTTGGAGTTATTGATAGATTTAGGCCTTTTAGGTTTCATTGTATATCTGGTATATTGGATCAAACTTATAAAGACATGGCTTTCGTCAAAGGTAATTAAGGAGGTTTACCTTGCTCTAGGTTTATTTGTTATTATATATCTAGCGAAAACTTTCTTTTCTATGTCTTATAATGATATGTCAATATATTCTACAATCGTTTTGGGATATTGTTTGGCGCAGATACCAAGAAAAAGGATAGATACTACTAAGTTTAAATAATAAGTTAGGAACGGTTTATATAATATGAAATTATCAATCGCACTAATTACATGGAATAGGCAGTGTCAATTAATTGAAGCTCTGTTAAGTTGTGTAAATTCAGAAATACCTATAGATACCCAATTCGTAATCATCGACAATGCTTCTACTGATAATACAGAAGAAGCTGTAAAAGAGTTTTTTCAGAAATATAAGTATGAGTTTATATATGAAAAAATGACAGAAAATTTGGGTGTAGGACGAGGAAGAAATTACGCTTATTCAAAAACTACAGGTGATTACGTTTATTTTATGGATGATGACGCATATATTGATACAAACTGTCGTCATTTTTTTAAGAGAGCAATAGATGTTTTTGATAGAAAT
This sequence comes from Candidatus Cryptobacteroides sp., assembly GCA_045655825.1. GTDB lineage: Bacteria > Bacteroidota > Bacteroidia > Bacteroidales > UBA932 > Cryptobacteroides. The sequence continues at coordinate 17,341 of JAZOPY010000120.1, forward strand.
CCACGTATCGCTACATTGACGACTCAAATATATGATTTGCTTTGGAAGTCAAATCGTATTACCACATTTGGCCCTATGCTTGAAGATGATATAAGGCATTGCAATATGATATGTGGAGGATCTCATTTTCTCTCTAGAGCTTTTTTTAAAGATATGAATCCTTATTTCCCAAATCAATATGGGTATGAGGAGATTCTGCCGTCCATACGTGTTGTAGATGCTGGTTATTTTAATGCTTTTGTTGAATCCCTCCTTGTTATACATAATCCTTTAGTGAATAAGTGGGATTACTCTATCAAGACTAATCAAAATCTTCTAATTAAGGGAATTGCCATACCACGTGCAATGAAGTCTAAGTATTATCCTGTCATAACTATACCTTTTGTGTATATTGCATATCTTATTAGAAGCATTAAATATCTTAGTAAGGAGCAAAGACGCCAGGCAAGAGCAGTTATTAAGCAAGTTTCGAAAAATTATGATTTTGGAGAAAGAATATCATTGCGAGCTATTTTCAGAATGTATAAAAATTTTGGATTCTCTATTTTTTAATAATAAGTAAATTGAAACATTCATGAAGTTTATATCATTGATTCTATACTATTGCTTTGCACAGTTCCTTCCTGCTTCGACTAATAGATATTTCAGATGGTGCCGAACTATTAGAAGGTTCTTTGCGTCAAAATGTTTTGATAAGTGTGGTCAAAATGTAAATATAGAAAAAGGAGCCTCTTTCGGTAAGGGTGATGGAATCGTTATTGGGGACTGCTCAGGTATTGGTGTCAATTGCTCTATTCATGGGCCTTTAACTATCGGAGATAATGTGATGATGGGCCCTGAAGTTGTTATTCTGACAAGTAGTCACAATTTTGATAATATTGACATCCCTATGTCAAAGCAGGGGTCTTCACTAAAATCCGTTGTTATTGGAAATGATGTGTGGGTCGGAACGCGTAGCATAATTCTACCAGGAGTCAAGATAGGAAATGGAGTTATTATTGGAGCAGGAGCTGTCGTTACAAAGGATATTCCTGATTACGCTATTGTAGGCGGTGTGCCGGCAAGAGTGATACGTTTTAGAAATTAAAGATTTTATGACTATGAACTCAAAAGATATTTTATTTATCGGTGCATTAGATTTGCCAAATGTTCCAAGTGCAGGTGATACGGTAAAGAATCAGTTTCTCTTAGAATATATGAGAACGTATCGATCTGTTGATTATATTGACACCTTCTATTGGCGCAAAAAACCTACACTCCTGTTCAAGATTATTTGGAAAGCCTTGTTTGGCAGATATAAGGCGATTGTATATTCTGTATCTAATGTCAGCGCTTATAAGTTGACGCGTATATTTTCTATTTTGCCGATAAAGTCAAAGCTAATATATTTCATGATTGGAGGATATACTCCGATTAAAATTGCCTCTGGCGAATACTCAGAAAAACCATTTAAGAAACTAGATAAGATTATAGTTGAGGCTGATAAGGTTATAGAGTTGTATGATAAAGTTGGGATAAACAACACTCTAAGAGTATATAACTTTAAGCCTTTTACATATGTACCTGACATTAGTGTTAGTAGAACAGGAGATGTAAAGTTTTTCTTTTTGTCGAGAATTACTGAGATGAAGGGCGCGTTTTTAATCTGCGATGCAGTACGTTCTTTGATTAATTCGGGGTATTGTAAAGAATTCTCGGTTGACTTTTACGGTCCAATAAGTCCTGAGATTAAGGAAAGTTTTTTAGCAGAGTTAAGTGAATTACCAAATGTATCATATAAAGGATTTCTAGATCTCAGAAACGAGAGTAATTACTCTGTTTTGGCTGACTATGATGCAATGCTATTTCCAACGATGCATTTGACCGAGGGATTCCCGGGTGTGATTGCTGATGCTGCCATTGCTGGCGTTCCAGTTATTGCTGCAGAATGGAACTATGCTGATGAATTGTTAATCAGACCTAATTGTGGATATGTAATTAAAAAAGGTAGTGCTAATGAATTAGCTGACAAAATAAAGTATGTTATAGAAAATAGATCAGAGAATAATTTACTTCGAGCGAATTGCATTAAGCAGGCTGAAATATACAAGATGTCAAATATATTAACTGAAAATTTGTTAAACGAAATAGGAATATAGAAATTTAAGGTTATGGCTGGAAAATATCGTAACGCATGGTACTCAGTATGTAAATATTGTCTCAGGATATTGCCTGATACATTGTTTCATAACGTTAATGCATTTGTAATGCATAAAAGGTTTGGATGTAAGTATCACTGGATGAATATAAATAATCCAAAGACATTTAGTGAGAAACTTCAATATTTTAAGACTCATCCGGTCTGTGATAATGAAATGGAACTTGCTGATAAATATGATGTAAGAGAGTTCATCAAAAGCACGATTGGTGAGGAATATCTTGTTCCAATTTTGGGCGTGTACTCAAGTGTAGATGAAATCGATTTCGAAAGTCTACCGAATGAGTTTGTCTTAAAGCTAACAAAGGGATCAGGCTATAATCTGATTGTTCCTGATAAGTCAGCTTTAGATATTGAACAGACTAAGAAAACACTCAAGCAGTGGCTAAAAGTGAACCCTTACTATTTTTCAAGGGAGCCTCAATATAAAGGTAAAAGCAGATTCGTGTGTGAGAAGATGCTTGAATACAACATTACTGATTATAAGTTCTTTTGTTTTGATGGAAAAGCAGTATATGTTGAATTGTACATGGATCGTTTTGGAGAACATAAAAAGGTCTTCTATAACATGGACTGGGAGCGAGTTCCTTTCACAACAGCTGGTGATGTGTGTAATGTTGAAGTTCAAAAGCCTGCTGAATTTGATGAGATGCGTGCAGTAGCTGAAAAACTAGCCAAGGATATGGCATTCGTTAGAGTAGATTTATATGTCCATGGTGGAAAAGTATATTTCGGAGAATTGACATTCTTCCCAGCAGGTGGATATACACCTATTACTCCTCATGAATGGGAGAGAAAGTTGGGAGATCAAATTCCACTCTAAATTATCGAACAAGAATAATATAAAGATTATAATATGAATAATACAAAGATTTGTGTAATCGGTTTAGGTTACGTAGGCCTTCCATTGGCACGTTTGTTTTCAACTAAGTTTGAGACAATTGGTTTTGATATGAATCAGGCAAGAGTTGATGCTCTTATGGCTGGTCATGATGCAACTCTTGAAGTAAGTGATGAACTGCTTCAGGATGCGATTAATAATCATGGATTCAAGTGTACGACTTCACTTGATGACATCAAGGATTGCAACTTCTATGTTGTTGCAGTACCTACTCCAGTAGATGAGAATAACCGTCCTGACCTTCGTCCTCTTTGGGGCGCTAGTGAGACTGTCGGTAAGGTTATCTCAAAGGGTGACATCGTTGTATATGAGTCTACCGTATATCCTGGAGTAACAGAGGAGGAGTGCCTTCCTGTTGTTGAGCGCGTTTCTGGATTGAAGTTCAATGAGGACTTCTTTGCTGGTTACTCTCCGGAGCGTATTAACCCAGGTGATAAGGAGCATACAGTAGAGAAGATTAAGAAAGTTACTTCAGGCTCAACTCCTGAGATTGCTGATATCGTCGATGCCGTATATAATGCAGTTCTTATCAATGGTACTCACAAGGCACCATCAATTAAGGTCGCTGAGGCATCAAAGATCATCGAGAACTCACAGCGTGACGTGAACATTGCGTTTATGAATGAGCTTGCAAAGATCTTCAATGCTATGGGTATTGATACTCGCGATGTTATTGAGGCAGCTTCTTCAAAGTGGAACTTTATCAAGCTTAGTCCAGGTCTTGTTGGTGGTCACTGCATTTCTGTTGACCCATACTACTTGATCCAGAAGGCCCAGGTTTATGGTGTTCTTCCACGCATCATGTTCTCAGCTCGTCGTCTTAATGACGGTATGGGTGCTTACGTTGCTGATCAGACAGTAAAGTGCATGAACAAGAAGGGGGGCATGGTTAAGGATGCTAACATTCTAATTATGGGTATTACATTCAAGGAGAACTGCCCTGACATCAGAAATACTAAGGTCGTAGACATCTATACTACTCTCAAAGAGTATACAAATAATATCACAGTTTATGATCCATGGGCGAATGCTGATCATGTAAGGCATGAGTATGGTTTGGAGGTTGTTAATGAACTTCCTGACATGAAGTACGATGCTGTTATTCTTGCTGTTGCTCATAAGGAGTTCCTTGACATGGACGTAAAGAACCTTATCAAAGAGAACGGTGTGGTATACGATGTTAAGGGTATACTTCCTAGGGATATTGTTGACGGAAGATTGTAGTTGATATGTTATCTGTTATCTGCCCAATTTATAATGAGGAAAAATATATTGCAAAATGTATTGATTCCATACTCGCACAGGACTATCCTAAAGATGATCTGGAGGTTATCTTTGTGGATGGAATGAGCAAGGATCGCACAAGGGAGATTGTTGCTGAGTATACAGCGAAGTATCCTTTTATTCGTTTGATAGATAACCCAGATAGGATTGTCCCTCCTGCAATGAATAAGGGCATCTTGGCTTCAAGGGGAGATGTCATTATGAGGCTGGATGCTCATGCGACTTATGCTTCTAATTATTTTAGTGTTCTAGTAAAAGCATTGAATGAGTTGGGAGCAGATAATGTCGGTGCAGTTTGCAAGACTGATGTTTTGAATAAGACTCCTAAAACTCTGGCGATCAAGGAAGTCCTCAGTAATAAGTTCGGTGTCGGTAACTCTACCTTCCGAACCGGTGTCGATAAAGTTATGGAAGTCGATACTGTGCCTTTCGGGTGCTGGAGAAGAGATGTCTTTGAGAAGTACGGCCTTTATGATGTGCGTCTTGTGAGAAATCAAGACATTGAACTGAATAAACGTATTCTTAGAGGTGGAGGAAAGATATATATCGTACCTGATACATATTGTACATATCTTGCTCGTGAGAATTATAAAGCGTTAGCTAAGAATAACTATGGCAATGGTAAGTGGAACATTCTAACAGTTTTCTACACTAAGCAGTTCGATTCGTTGTCAATAAGACACTTTGTACCTCTTGCATTCGTATTATCGCTGATAGTTCCTCTAATGTTCTCAGCTCTTTATTGGCCTTTGGCATTGCTTTCTGGGCTTTCGTTACTGGCATATGGAACATTGTTAGGAACTATAAGTGCTAAGCTTAGCATCTCAAAGAAGCTTAACTTTGGCTATCTGCTGGCAGGTTTCATTGTGCTGCATCTGTCTTATGGATGGGGCTCATTAGTAGGACTAGTAAGTTTGCCATTCCAACCTAAAAAATAAAACCTATGATTCTTAAGTGGTTATTTGACCGTTTCGTTGCCTTCTTCGGCTTACTCTTTTTGTGGCCAGTAATATTAATTACGGCAATTCTCGTCAAGATCAAGATGCCAGGTGGTCCAGCATTCTTCGTTCAGAAGCGTGTAGGAAAGGATGGCAAGTTGTTTAATTGCCATAAGTTCCGTTCAATGACTGTTAAGCACAGCGGCTCTACTGTGTCTGTGGCTGGTGATTCTCGTATCACTCCATTCGGTGCAAAGCTTCGTCATTACAAGATTGATGAGTTGCCGGGTTTGTGGGATGTGCTGATTGGCAATATGAGTTTCGTTGGTCCTCGTCCTGATGTTCCAGGCTATGCTGATAAGCTCGAAGGTGATGATCGTGATGTCCTTAAGCTTCGCCCTGGTATTACAGGTCCGGCAACACTTAAATATCGAGTTGAGGATGAGATGATAGCTGAGTTTGTGCAGCAGATCAAGGCGGGCAAGAACGAGCAGGTGGCAAAGTTTGATTCTTTGCCTGATTTCGCTTCAATGACTGATCAGGAAATCGCAGTTTGGTACAATGACAATGTGATCTATCCTGATAAGGTCAGATTGAATTGCTACTACTATCGCAATTACAGTTTCATCAAGGATATTCAGATGATTTTTGCTACCGTTCTGGGCAAGAAGATTGAGTATGCGGGTGAGAAGATTTAAATTTAATTTTAAATAAATCATTTATAATTATGACAGCAATAGTTGGAACGATAAACCGCAGAGGTGTCGCTTTTGCCGCTGATAGTGCTGCAACTCATTCGCTTCCTATGATGCACAAGATAACAAATCATGCTAATAAGATATTTGAATTGTCTAGACATCATCCAGTTGGGATTTGTATTTGTGGGAATATTGATTTCCTCGGTATGCCATGGGAAGAGATATTTAAAATGTACCGTAAATCCTTAAAGTCGACAAAATTTGATAATCTTAGAGATTATTGTCTTGATTTTTTCTCCTTTGTAAAAGAAGAGATTGTATCAAAACTTACCTCAGACCAATTATCAACACTCACATTTGTCGCTACTCAATACTTCAATGAAATTAAATCTTCAGCTCAGAAGAAATTGACAGAAATAGATATTGAAAATCCGAATGTCTTAGCCTCAAAGATGATAGAAGAAATGACTAACGTACAAAATATTTATTCATCTAGGAAAAGCTGTGAGGATTTTAGTGATTACTCATTGGATTCTTTTAAGACTTATTCGCGTTCTGTAATTGATTGTATTGTTAATCCGTTTGTTCAGACATTTGCTAAACCAGAAGAGTTTAAAAGAATTTTTGTTGAATCATTGTACTATCTCACAATCTCAGATTACCATGCTTATATGACTACTACAGAAATGGTGTTCTGGGGATTTGGCGATAAAGAATTATTTCCTTCATATTACTCATATGTCGTAAGTCTTGCTTTAGATGGTAGAATTAAGTATTCCGCAAAGAGTATATATGAAGTTTCTAATCTAAATAATGCTTGTGTTGAACCGTTTGCTCAAACGGATGTCGCTAACACAGTTATTCGTGGTGTAGATGATGAACTAAGAGTTCGTTTCTACGAATACTATAAATCCTCAATTTCTACATTCCGTGATTCTATATTGACTGTTCTTACTAGCACCGGTGCACCAAAAGAATTAATAAATGCAATGAGTAGTATTGACGTTGATTCATATACTAAAACTTTTGTCAAAGGAATGGATCAATATATTCAAGAAAGTTATATCGATAAACTTGTCAAAACAGTATCATATTTAAGTAAAGAAGATTTGGCGGATATGGCAGAGAGCTTGGTAAGAATGACATGCTTGAAAAGGAGAATTACTTCAGAAGAAGAAAGCGTAGGAGGACCAGTAGATGTTGCTGTAATAACCAAAGGAGATGGTTTTGTATGGCTAAAAAGAAAACATTATTTTGATGCTGAACTAAATCCACACTATTTTGAACGTTCTAAAGAATAGTAATTATGCTCACTGTGTTTACTGAGACACCAAACTCTCATAATAATATCAAGTTGAAATCATCTAAGGATGAAGTTTGTAGTGATGCATTGGATTCATCACTAAGAGAACTAAAGAAACTATTTGAAAAGGATATGTCAGAAGTTTCAAAAATTAAATGGTAATATTAGATGGTTGATAAATTTTAGATTGGTGCAATATGCAAGAATATAAGGGAATATTAAAGTCAGCAGTTGATAGGACATTAGATGGGGTAGGAACATTTCTATCTTCAGTTTGTCTTCCTGCCTCACAAGAATTTGGATTAATGTTGCAGGATAAAGTGAGAACATGGAGATTAAATAATATCATTCATGTGCTTGAGAAAACTGAAGGAAAATTGATGTTTCATGATGAGAAACTTCAACTTCAAGCGAATCCTAAAGTAGCATTATCTATTTTGGAGAATGCGTCTATGGTAGATGATGAAACTCTTCAAGAGTGGTGGGCCGGTTTGTTCGCATCGGCTTGTACTAATGATGGTAAGGATGACCAGAATCTAATATTTGTGAATCTTTTAAAGGAATTAACAGCTTTTGAAGTTAAGTTGTTAAGTTATTGTTGTATCGTCTGCTCAAAAAATATATTTCCGAATAAACTCATAATAGCCAATGATGATTTACGATTAAGTGTAGACGAAATAGCTCGAATTACCGGAGTCGACGATATAAGAAGAATAGATCGTGAAATTGATCATATGGTTTCGATAGGATTATTTTCAAATGGTTTTGTAAATATATCAGGTTTTGTGGCGAATGAAGAACAAGTAGAGGCGCGTGTTACTCCTTCTGCCCTTGCTTTAAATCTTTACTACAAAGCTAATTCTGTAAACTCTACACCAGAGGAGTTTTGGGGTGATTCTCTAAAAGAGTATAATGGAGTTATAAGATAAATATAAAGTAAAATATATGTCAGAAAGAAAAATGATTTACCTATGCCTCGCACACATGAGCGAGACAGGTATGGAGCAGAAATATGTTAAGGAGGCGTTCGATACCAATTGGGTGGTGCCGATGGGACCGAACGTGAATGCTTTTGAGGCTGATTTGGCGGCGTTTGTTAATAGGAGAGATTGCCACGTCGCTGACGCTCCTCGCAATGACGTAATGGCTGGATATCCAGCCAGTGATGATAGGACGGTGGTCTGCCTGTCAGCTGGTACTGCTGCTGTGCACCTTGCTTTGATTGCTTGTGGTGTCAAGGCTGGTGATGAGGTGTTGGTGCAGAGCTTTACTTTCTGTGCTTCTTCGCATCCGATTACATATCTTGGGGCTAAGACGGTGTTTATTGACTCTGAACGTGATACATGGAACATGGATCCAGAACTTCTCGAGAAGGCTATCGTTGAACGTAAGGAAGTTACAGGACAGTATCCTAAGGCTATTATCCCAGTGGCTCTTTATGGTATGCCTTATGACTGTGAGAAGATCATGGCTATTGCGGACAAGTATGGTATTCCTGTGATAGAGGATGCTGCTGAGGGTATGGGTTCTCGTTTCAATGGTCAGGTGCTTGGTACTTTCGGTCGCTTTGGTGTGTTGTCATTCAATGGTAACAAGATGATCACAACTTCAGGTGGTGGTGCATTGATTTGCCGTACTCCGGAGGATGCCAATGAGATCATGTGGTATGCTACACAGGCTCGTGACGCATATCCTTATTATGAGCATACAGCTATCGGATATAACTATCGTATGTCAAATGTGTGCGCTGGTATCGGTCGTGGTCAGATGACAGTTCTTGATGATCATATCGCTCATCACAAGCATGTTCAGCAGCTTTATCGTGAGTTGTTGGCTGATGTTCCTGGTGTGACTTTGCATGACCAGCCAGCTGATCCTCGTTATGATTCAAACTTCTGGCTTTGTGCTGCGACTTTGGATCCAGATGTGAAGATTGTAGGTCAGGAGAGTGCATATAAGGAAGTTATCAAGAGTGCTGTTGGCGGTGCGGCTGGTGTAATCAAGGCTGTAGACTCAGCAGTTACTGATTGTCAACCTAATGATAATGTTGAGGCTCTTCGCGTATTCATGCTCAATAAGAAGGTTGAGTGCCGTCCGGTATGGAAGCCAATGCATAAGCAGCCTGTGTATGCTGATGCAGTAGCTTATGTGAATGGAGTTTCTGAGGAGATTTTCAAGGTAGGATTCTGCTTGCCTGCTGGTCCTTATGTGACTGACGAGGATGTGAAGTATATCGTGGAGTGTATTAAGGAGGCGATAGTTAGATAATTATGAATCTAGACAATAAACTCTTCGACACAATCCAACTCCTCGCAGAGGAGTCTCCGAGAAGGCGAATGCATTATGATTTGCGTACTGAAGCTGATGCTCCCGCTGGCGTCGGACATGAGAACTGGAAGGATATGTCGCAGCGTATTCTCAATGTGATGATGCCTGATACGGATGTGCCGATACATAAGCATAGTCATACGTCCGAGACAATAATCATTTGCCGCGGCAAGGTGAGGTGCGAGTGCTATGCGGAGGACGGAACCAAGATATCGGAGCATGTGCTGGAGGCCGGTGGCGAATGTCCAGGACTGCAGATCCCGATGGGAGTCTACCACACGACAAGATGCATCGAGCCCGGCAGCGTGATCTTCGAGGCGAAGGACAGGCCTTACGATCCGGTGGGGACGGAGGAGTTTTTACAGTTGTAAGGTTACCATAGAATGTTTGTCGAAAAGGTATTTTATTGCATTATTAAAGCATCTCTTTGGAATACGCCAGTTGAAATTCCAAATGGATTTAGCGAGTGGGGAGCTATCATGAAGCTTGCTAAGACTCAAGCTTTGATGGGCTTGGTGGGAGATGTATTGTTGACAAGGAGTGAGATAAGAGAGACTCTGCCGCCTAAGTTTGTTGAGAGGTTGCAAGAAATTCCTATGACTAATGTTGGTATGCATAGTCAGATGAATATGACTTTACAACTTTTGGTTTTGACTCTCCGAAAGGCTGGAATTGAGCCAGTGCTTTTGAAGGGGCAGGGATTGTCAAGATATTATCCGACGCCAGAGTTACGTCAGTGTGGGGATATTGACATATATGTAGGGGAGTCGAACTATGAGAAGGCTTATGATGCGATCTTGCCAATAGTTTCTGAGATTGACGATAAATCTAAGATTTGGAATTGGATGCATTTTGATGCCAAGATTGGTACAGTGATGGTTGAGGTGCATCAGAAGGCAGATTACATGTCATCACGCAAAGGAGACAAAATTTATCGAGACTTCATGGTGAATGGACTGTCAAAGGATTTATGCCCGATGAGGTTTGGCAATGTTGATGTGATGACTCCGAATGATACTTATAATGCGTTCTATGTGTTCTATCATCTTTGGCGTCATTTTTCGACTTCTGGTGTGGGACTTCGTCAGTTTTGTGATTGGGCTTGTTTCCTGCATGCTCATGTCGGTAAGTTGGATTTGCCATATTTGAAAAAGATGCTTGATGATCTTGGATTCATGAAGCCTTGGCAGGTGTTTGGTTGCTTTTTGGTGAAGGATCTAGGGCTTCCTGAGAATGAATTTCCATTCTATAATAAGAAGTACATTGGCAAGGTGGATCGTGTTCGTGAGTATGTGATGACTGATGGAAACTTTGGTGTGAATGTGGCTGCAGGACGTGAAAAGAGTAGAGGATATCTGCATGGTAAGTGGGTGTCGTTCAAGTATCATATTCTGAGATTCTTCAGGATGTTTGCAATATTTCCAAAACATACAATGTTGAGGCTTCGGTATATGTTGAGGGATGGTGTACAGTACATGTTTAAGGATTTGCACAATGCATTGCGCAAATCATAAATTATTATAATTCTATGAAAATCCTAGTTACAGGTGCCGCAGGATTCATCGGCAGCAATTTGGTGAAGGCTGTGTTCGGTCAGATGCCGGAGGCGGTGGTTCTGGGTATCGATAATATGAATGATTATTACGATGTCCGTTTGAAGGAGGAGAGGCTGGCAGAGCTGGAGAGCTATACCGGTTTCGAGTTCGTGCGTGGCAATATCGCTGATAAGGCGCTGATTGACCGTGTGTTTGCGGAGTTCAAGCCGCAGATTGTGGTGAATCTTGCTGCGCAGGCGGGTGTGCGTTATTCGATTACCAATCCGGGAGCCTACATTGAGGCTAACATGATCGGTTTCTATAATATTCTTGAGGCTTGCCGTCATTCTTATTCGCAGTATGAAGGGGGAGTGGAGCATCTGGTGTATGCTTCGTCGTCTTCGGTGTACGGCTCGAATAAGAAGGTGCCGTATTCGACCGATGACAAGGTGGACAATCCTGTGTCGCTATATGCTGCGACGAAGAAGAGCAATGAGCTGATGGCTCATGCATACAGCAAGCTATACAACATTCCTTCTACAGGTCTTCGTTTCTTTACGGTGTATGGTCCTGCGGGCCGTCCGGATATGGCATATTTCGGTTTTACGAATAAGCTTGTGAAGGGGGAGAAGATCCAGATCTTCAATTATGGAAACTGCAAGAGGGACTTTACGTATGTGGACGATATCGTCGAGGGAGTGTATCGTGTGATGCAGAAGGCTCCGGTGCGTTCTGTGGGCGAGGATGGGCTTCCAGTGCCTCCGTATGCGGTTTACAATATCGGTAACAGCAATCCGGAGAATCTCTTGGAGTTTGTGGACATCCTGCAGCAGGAGCTTGTTCGTGCGGGTGTGCTGCCTTCGGATTATGATTTCGAGGCGCATAAGGAGCTTGTGCCTATGCAGCTGGGCGATGTGCCTGTGACCTTCGCCGATACGTCTGCGCTTGAGCGCGACTTCGGCTTCCGCCCTTCGACTTTGCTTCGCGACGGTCTGCGCGCGTTCGCGGAGTGGTATGCGGGGTATTATGGATATAAGGATGGTGTGAAACTAAATTAATCTCTTGTTATGGAGGGTTATACTTATCATATATTTTCGCCTTATCGCGTGTGTCCGCTGGGTGCGCACGTTGACCACCAGCATGGACTGGTGACTGGATTTGCCTTTGACAAGGGCGTTGATTTGTGGTTCAATCCTACGGAGGATGGATCCGTGTCGTTGAAGAGTCTTACTTTTGAGGGTGAGATTTCCTTTGATGTGAGGAAGCCGGTGCAGATGAAGGAGGGTAACTGGGGCGATTATGCCAGAGGTGCTAAATATGCGTTGAAGAAGCGCTTTGAGCTGTCGAGAGGTATTGAGGGTGTGATCAAGGGTAGTCTGCCGGTTGGCGGATTGTCGAGCAGCGCGGCTGTGCTGACTGCTTATGTGATGGCGCTGGCGAAGGCTAATGATATAGTGCTCTCAAAGATGGAGGTTATCAGGATTGCCAGTCAGGCTGAGCGTGAGTACATCGGGCTGACAAACGGTATTCTTGATCAGGCGTGTATCGTTCTGGGTGAGAAGGATTCGCTTCTGTTCCTTGATACTGACAGCGAGCAGTACCGTGTGATCAAGAAGAATCCTCGTATGCCTGAGTTCGAGATCGCTATCATCTTCTCGGGTCTGACCCGCAGTCTGGTGAGCAGTGATTATAACCTCCGTGTTGCGGAGTGCAAGACTGCAGCATGGAACATGATGGCTTATACAGGAATGCCTCTGAAGAGTCTTGACAAGACGTTCCTGCGTGATATTCCGAAGGAGACATACGAGTTGACGAAGGATAAGATGCCGCCTCGTTTTGCGCGTCGTGCGGAGCATTTCTACAGCGAGTATAAGCGTGTGCGCAAGGGCGTGACTGCGTGGGAGACCGGTAATCTGGAGCTTTTCGGCAAGCTCAGCTATGAGAGCTGCGAGAGTTCGATAAAGAATTATGAGTGCGGTAGCGAGGAGCTGATTGCAATTTATAACATCATGCGCCAGTGCGATGGCATTTACGGCGGCCGCTTCAGCGGAGCCGGCTTCAAGGGCGCATGCATCGCGCTTGTGGATCCTTCAAAGAAGGAGCAGATCCGCGAGCAGATCACGAGCGAGTATCTGCGTATGTTCCCGGAGTATGCAACGACATTCGAGATTCATTTCTGTAAGACTGATGACGGAGCGAGATTCGTATGAAAAATATAGTTATTGCGGCGGGCTATGCTACCCGTCTTGGTGAATTGACACGAAATTTCCCTAAGCCGCTTCTCCAGATCGGGGAGTCGACGATTCTGGGACGTATGCTTGATGATATCGATAGGATTCCTGAGATCGATGAGCATATCATCATCACTAATCATAGGTTCGCTTCAATCTTTGAGGAGTGGGCAGCTGCACAGCATTATACGAAGCCGGTGACTGTGGTGGATGATGGTACTTCGACTAATGAGACACGACTGGGGGCGGTGTGCGACCTGCTTTTCGCTATGGAGAAGCTGGGGCTGGATGATGATCTGCTGGTCGTTGCAGCTGATAATATTCTGATGTTCAGCTTCAAGGAGTTTGTGGACTTCGCTCGTGAGAAGGATTCTTCTTGCATCATGTGCCACCATCAGCCGAGCATCGAGCGTCTGCAGCGCACTGGAGTTGTTCTGCTGGATGAGAATAACCGTGTGCTGAATATGGAGGAGAAGCCTCAGGTTCCGAAGTCGACATGGGCGGTTCCGCCGTTCTATATCTACCTGAAGAAGGACCTGGATCTCGTGCGTCACAGCGTGGAGAATGGCTGCGGCAAGGATGCTCCGGGCAACCTCGCGCACTATATGGTCGACAATACCGTGATGCACGCCTGGCCGATGTCCGCCGGCCGCTTCGACATCGGCAGCCTCGACAGCTACGAGGAGGCTAAGAAACTGTTTGGGTAAGAGTTTTAGATGCCGATGAATAGAGCACAGACGCAATTTCTTGAACTTTTGAGGGCGGGCCTTTGGGGTGTTGCCGCCGATCCTGAGAATTTTAAGCCTTACAGTGTTGACTGGAAGGCTGTTTTGCGTGTTGCCAAGGAGCAGACGATGTTGGCTGTTGTGGCGGATGGAATCGAGACGTTGCCGAAGGAGCTCTGGCCGCCGAAGGAGGTTATGATGAAGTTGGCGATGATGCGTCTGAAGATTGAGCAGACGCATGTGCTGCTTAATTCGACGATCGCTCAGATTGTTCGGGCATTGGATGCGCAGGGCGTGCCGTCGGTGCTGCTGAAGGGGCAGGGAATTGCACAGAACTACCTTCGTCCGGAGAGCCGCACATGTGGAGATATCGATTTATATACCGGTCATGGCGGATATCAGAAGGCGTTTGAGATCATCGAGGGGCTTCATGAGGGACGGGCGCATAAGGAGGCGGCGGAGTGTGAGCACCATCTGCACACGTCGCTCAATGGCGTCGAGGTGGAGATCCACCGCCTGGCGAGCTTCCTTCATGGCAAGCGTATGAATGCGAATTTCCAGAAGTGGACGCAGGAGAGCATGGATGCGCTGTTCGGCACTGACCGTCTGG
>JAZOPY010000121.1:0-16626 GCA_045655825.1 Candidatus Cryptobacteroides sp.
AAGGACGGTATCACTGCTACTCAGATGGACATCAAGGTTGACGGTCTTTCATACGACGTTCTCGCAAAGGCACTCGAGCAGGCACGTCAGGGTCGTCTCCACATCATGGGTGAGATGATGAAGACCATCAGCGAGCCACGTGCTGAGTACAAGGAGTTCGTTCCACGTATGGTTCAGCTCATCGTTGACGGCGAGTTCATCGGCGCAATCATCGGAAAGGGTGGTGAGACAATCCAGAAGATCCAGCGCGAGACAGGCACAACAATCACTATCACAGAGCAGCAGATCGACGGTGCTCAGAAGGGAGTTGTTGACATCTTCGGTCTTGACAAGGAGTCTATGGACAAGGCAATCGCTTGGATCAACGGCATCACAG
This sequence comes from Candidatus Cryptobacteroides sp., assembly GCA_045655825.1. Lineage (GTDB taxonomy): Bacteria > Bacteroidota > Bacteroidia > Bacteroidales > UBA932 > Cryptobacteroides. Next base: position 377 of record JAZOPY010000121.1, read on the forward strand.
CAGTTCCAGAAGTCGGCACAGTATACCACGGCAAGATCGTTTCTATCCTCGAGTTCGGTGCATTCGTAGAGATTCTCCCTGGTAAGGAAGGTCTCCTCCACGTATCAGAGATCGCTTGGGAGAAGACTGAGAAGGTAGAGGATGTTCTTCATGTAGGTGACGAGGTAGACGTAAAGCTCCTCGAGATCGACGAGAAGAGCGGCAAGATGAGACTTTCACGCAAGGCACTCCTCGAGAAGCCAGAGGGATATGTTGAGCCAGAGCGCAAGCCACGCGGAGACAGAGGTCCACGTCGTGAGGAGCGCAACGGTGGTCCACGCCGCGACGACCGCAGAGGCGACAGAGGTCCACGCCGCGATGACAGAGGCCCAAGAGGTCCACGTCGTGAGCGTCCGGCTGACGCACCTGCAACTGAGCAGAACAACGAGCCAGAGATGTTCTAAGACATCCTGAATAAATAGCAGAAGGAACGGCTTTCACAGCCGTTCCTTTTTTGTTGCATGCACCGTCAACCCACTCTGGCACCCAGCCTGTGAGGCGGTGACACATAAACCCCTGGGCATCAATCAGTTAAGCTGAGATTACCTCGTAAAAAATGGGGATAAGTAAGTCCTAAATCATTGATATTCTATCACTTAAGTGCCACCTTCAAATGCAAGAACTTACAGATCTGCAACTTCGATACTGACGTTTCATTCATCATATCAACCATCAGTTTGAACTTTGAATCTGAAGGAAGCGATATCACCTCTCCTGCATCCTTAAAGCCTTTCTCGTGCACATATTTATAAAGATATCTGTACTCGGCATCCGAACGACCATATCTGAGTTCCTGAACCTCATACTCGCTGCCTGCATTTGAGTTTATCGCCATAAGCATGTTTTCATAGCCATCATAACATTTGGTAATAAGGTCATCATACCTTATTATATTATAGCGCACAATTATATAGTCGATGAGCTGGTTTTTCTCTCTTGTGTCCATTCCGACAAACATACGCTTCAACTGAACATAGGTCATATATTCATTCCTTTTTACTGTTCCATCCACCTCTTTCAGGGCACGCCTGAGTCTACGAGATGCCTTCTTCAATACAAGCGGATCGGAGAAAGGGTTATCTGAGGCTGCATAAGCCAGAAAGTTCCATCTGTACTCCTGGGCCCGCTCGCACAACAACCTTTCAACTGGATTATTGAACAGATATGCTATTGCAGTGCGCAGTAGTTTACGCCCAGCTTTCGGAGCACTTCCAAAGCATTCACAGAATAGTGGCCCCACACGATTATGATACCTGTTATACTCTTTGACAAACTGAATGGCAACATTGGACATAAATTTAGAGAATGTCTTACAGCTAGAGGTAGAGGTCAATGTATGAATATGGTCAATCATAAGACACAGTCCATAGACAACCATTCCATAACGCCGAGACATCACGGAAAAAATCGTATAATATACCAGATAATCTTCCACTTCATAGAAAATGTTGAATCCCGAAACTGTTCGTTGGTAAGTGTGATTCATTTGCCCTTTAATAAACTTCCTTTTCATAATCAGACGGTGGCACTTAAATATTTAGCATTCAATACTTTAGATAACAATTACCCTCATTTTTTGGAGGACAACACTTAGCTAACATCCTATCAACCAGAGCTTTAGATGCCACCGTGCCATTTTATGGCTTGTGGTATCATGCAACTGGAGTGCAAAGTTCGGGAGCGGAAAATTGAAAGTGTTTAAGAAAAAGAAAAAGGTTGTTTAAAAAAGAGAAAAAGTTTTAAGAAAAAGAAAAATCTGCATGCTGGATGGCAGACTATCGCTTGTTATGGAGTATATTTGCCGGCGATATAGAACCGACTGACATGAAAAATTTCAAACAACTCATAAACGCCACGATTATTGGCATTCTGGCATTGGGCATTGCAGGATGTGAAGCGGAGCTGAAACAACCCGCAGCCGGCAATCAGAAACCGGATAACGGACAGAAGCCAGAAGACGGGCAGAAGCCGGGAAGCAGCGGAGACGCAGGGGCTAGCACCAACCCGTCGGAGCCTGATGAGACCGAGTTCGTGATCCTGTTCACGAATGACTTCCATAGCCAGATCGAGCCGCTCAGCAAGGAGGAGACATATAATGCAGACCGAGGGGGCATCAAGAGAATAAAGGCGCTGGTGGACAGCGTGAGGATGGCCGAGAAGACTGTCTTCCTTGCTGATGCCGGAGACTATGTGCAGGGTACATACTACTTCAGCCTGCTCAACGGAGCTGTGGAGATGAGGGTGATGGACGAACTCGGATATGACGTGCGTACAGTGGGCAATCATGAGTTCGACAAGAAGTTGACCGGACTGTATGACATGGTTTCATGGAGTAGTGTGCCAATTGTGGCTTCGAACTACGATTTCACCCAGACAAGCCTGGCAAACCGGGTAGAACAATCCATGATCATCGAGAAGAACGGCATCAAGGTGGGATTCATCGGTCTCAATGTCAAGCTGGACAACCTAGTGGCACCATCGGCACGAGAAGGCGTGGAGTGGCAGAACGCCATCAATGTAGCCGACAATCTGGCAAAGGACCTGAAGGATCAGGGAGCCGACATCGTGATCGCCCTTTCACATCTGGGATACGAGAAGAATAGTTCCGAAGTCTGGTATGACAGAGGCATTGCAATGAACACCCGCCATATCGACATGATCATAGGAGGTCACTCACACACCTTCCTCAACTATGCAGACTGGGTAAAGAACCTTGACCAGGAAAGCGTTCCTGTAGTGCAGACCGGCAGCAAAGGCATTTGCCTGGGTTACGCCAAGATCAAGCTCTATGAAGAGGGCAGACCGTATTTCACATACAAGCTCATCCCTGTCAAGAACCATCTGGACAAGAAGCTTGATCCGGACTTCTCCGCAATGGTGGACGAATATACAGCATCGGTCAGCTATAAGATGGAGGAAGTCATCGGCACCTGCCCTCAGGCAATCAGGAAAGGCAGCCCGGAGAGTCCGCTGTACAATCTTACAGGAGATGCACTCATATGGATGGCCAAGGAATATATGGATGTGGATGCGGACGTGAGTCTGTACAACTCAGGTGGTCTGAGAGCAGAAATATCAGCAGGAAATCTCACTATCGGAGACGTTTATGCAGTCTACCCGTTTGATAATGTACTGTCCATAGTAACCATGAAGGGCAGCGACCTGAAGACGATGTTCAACTACATAGCATCTAGCGGAGGGCTGCCGGTAAACTCCGGAGTAAAGCTGGTCATCAGCAACGAGAAAGTCAAGTCTGTCAAAGTGGGCGGCAAAACCATCGACAACAACAAGACATACACAGTGGCAACCATTGACTACCTGGTCGAACTGGGACGCTACGGATTTGAGAACGCCATCAGCAGAACCGACTCTCCTGAAATAATCAGAGACTACTTCGTGGAATACTTCAGACATCTGGCTAAGGAGAATGGAGGAAAAATCACGGCCTCCAAAGACGGGCGCGTAACTACTGAATAATCAGAGAATAGGAAAACCATATAGCAGAAAATCACGATAACCTACATTTTTCTAAAAAAGTTTGACTAACTTTGTAACGAATACGTGTATTTAACATTAACCAAAATACTATTATTATGAAAAAAATCATTCTCGTAGCAGCTCTCGTGCTCGGTTTCACAGTAGCTGCATCAGCTCAGCCAAGAGCAATCGGTGTGCGTATCGGTAACGGTGGTGAGGTCAGCTACCAGCATCAGCTCGGTGCAAACTTCCTCGAGGTTGACGGAGGTCTTGGACTTGGATTCGACGGAGTATTCAATGTAGGTGCAACTGGTATCTACAACTTCATGATAGCTCAGCCAAACTGGACTGACAGAGGTGAGTGGGGATTCTACGCAGGTCCTGGTGCATCAGTAGGTCTCGGCCTTGGAGATGCCAACTACCTCTCACTCGGCGTAGCAGGTATGGTAGGTCTTGAGTACACATTCTGGTTCCCTCTCCAGCTCTCTCTCGACTTCAGACAGCACATCGGACTCGGCTTCAACGGCCACGGCTTGTGGGCACCATCAAGCATCGGTCTTGGCATTCGCTACAGATTCTAAGAGTTCATAAGACTCAAGCATATACGACGGTCAGTCATCTGACCGTCGTTTTTTTGTAGATAATGGTTATATTTGCGGTGATTGACCACAACTAAAACTCAGACCAATGCAAAAAATCATTGCTTTCATACTCCTCACATTTGCAGCTACTGCTGTATATGCTCAGCCAAGAGCGATGGGTATCAGATTTGGTGCAGCAGACATAGATGCCTCCTACCAGCATGAAATAAACTCAAAGCAATTCCTCGAAGTCGATCTGGGACTTGACATGGGATACAACCTCAATGGCCATCCGGGCGCAAAGGCCGCATTCACATACAACTTCATCTGGGCCCATCCGGCATGGACAGCACTAGGATGCTGGAGCCTCTATGCAGGACCAGGAGTAGCTGTGGGCTTCACTGACGACATTGTACCATACGAACTGGGAGGCGACATCAAGGGATATTACGACAACGGCTGGATGGTTGCAGTAGCCGCTCAGGTAGGTCTGGAATACATGTTTGAATTTCCGCTTGCACTGGCAATCGACGTACGTCCATATTTCGGAATCCACTCCAATGACGGCAGGCTAAAGGACCCGATATCAGGCACGCACATCAAGTTCGGCGGCAAAACAGGATTCTACGACAATGGTCTGCTTGGATTTATTCCAAGTATCTCGGTACGCTATCGTTTTTAGCTAAATATTCATTATCTTTGCATGATTGCCTTTTCAAGGCACAAACGACGCGAAAATTCTGAGTTATGAGAGATTTATATATAACCAATTCCCTTTCGAGAAAGAAAGAGATCTTCAAGCCGATCAACGAAGGACACGTAGGACTTTATGTCTGCGGCCCTACCGTTTACGGCGACGCACACCTCGGACATGCACGTCCTGGTGTGACATACGACGTATTCGTGAAACTCCTCAAGCACCTTGGCTACAAGGTGCGTTATGTCCGCAACATCACTGACGTGGGACACCTTGAGCACGACGCAGATGAGGGAGAGGACAAGATCGCAAAGAAGGCACGTTTGGAGCAGCTCGAGCCTATGGAGGTGGTGCAGAGATGCACCCTCGCCTACCATGAGGCAATGCGCCAGCTCAATGTAGCTCCACCTTCGATAGAGCCGCGAGCTTCAGGACACATCATCGAGCAGATCGATCTCGTTAAGAAGATTCTCGACGCAGGATACGCATACGAGAGCAACGGATCCATCTACTTCGACGTACTCAAATACGACGCAGACCACAAGTACGGCATCCTTTCAGGACGCACCCTCGACGAGGTCAAGGAAGGCACACGCGACCTTGACGGCCAGCAGGACAAGAGGGCATCATACGACTTCGCACTCTGGAAGAAGGCATCACCGGAGCACATCATGCGCTGGCCTTCACCTTGGAGCGACGGATTCCCAGGATGGCACCTGGAGTGCTCGGCAATGAGCGAGAAGTATCTCGGCAAGGAGTTCGACATCCACGGCGGCGGAATGGACCTCCTCTTCCCGCACCATGAATGCGAGATCGCCCAGAACACAGCATCGCGCGGATGCAGCGGCGTAAAGTACTGGATGCACAACAACATGATCACAATCGAGGGCAAGAAGATGGGCAAGTCGCTCGGTAACTTCATCACCCTCCCTGAGCTCTTCGCAGGAAAACATGAGAAGCTTGCTCAGGCATATACCCCTATGACAGTACGCTTCTTCATCCTTCAGGCACACTACCGCGGAACTCTCGACTTCAGCAACGAGGCGCTCCAGGCAGCAGAAAAGGGCCTCAAGAGGATCATGCAGGCAGGCAAGGACCTCAAGGCACTCGCTGGCGCATCTGGAGTACAGTCTGCACCGGCACTCGCTTACGGAGAGTTCGTTTCAGCAGTAGCACCTGCGGCAGTGGAGGCTTCAAATGCTGAGGTAAAGGCTCTGGTGGAAGGTGTTTATGAGGCACTCTGCGACGACCTCAACACCCCGATCGCACTCTCGCATGTATTCGATGCAGTACGCATCATCAACACCGTCAAGGACAAGAAGATGACTCTTTCCGCTTCTGATTACAAGGCACTTGTCGATCTCTTCGACAATGTGGTTTACGGAGTGCTCGGACTTCGCGACGAGGAGGCTTCGGAGGGAGGCAAGGCAATCAAGACAATTGACGGACTCGTAAATATGGTCCTCGAGCAGCGCAAGGCAGCAAAAGCGGCGAAGGACTGGGCGACCAGCGACAAGATCCGCGACGATCTCAAGGCGCTCGGCATCCAGATAAAGGACGGCAAGGACGGCACAGAGTGGACATTGGAGTAAACTACGCTTTAAAGAACACATGTATAAGCTCATTTCATGGAATGTGAACGGCCTGAGGGCTGTGTGCGGCAAAGGTTTCGCTGACATTTTTACAGAACTTGACGCTGACTTCTTCTGTCTGCAGGAGACTAAGATGCAGGCCGGTCAGCTGGACCTTGAGTTTCTTGGATACAAGTCCTACTGGAACTATGCAGACAAAAAAGGCTATTCAGGAACAGCGATATACACAAAGCATGAGCCCTTATCGGTGAGTTACGGCATCGGTATCGACGAGCACGACCATGAGGGACGCGTCATCACTCTTGAGATGCCGGACTTCTTCCTGGTATGCGTATACACGCCTAACTCACAGGATGAGCTTCGCAGACTGGACTACAGAATGCAGTGGGAGGACGACTTCAGAGCATATCTGCTTTGCCTGAATGCTTCAGGCAAAGGAGTAATCGTATGTGGAGACCTGAATGTAGCCCACAAGGAGATCGACCTGAAGAACCCTAAAAGCAACCGACGCAACGCCGGATTCACTGACGAGGAGCGCGGTAAATTCACTGAACTGCTTGAGGCTGGATTCATCGACACATTCAGATATTTCTATCCGGACCAGACAGACATTTATTCATGGTGGTCATACCGCTTTCAGGCACGTCAGAAGAATGCGGGCTGGCGTATCGACTATTTTGTCGCCAGCGAAGACCTGCGCGAAAGACTTGTCGATGCAAAAATACATACCGAGATATTTGGTTCAGACCACTGTCCTGTGGAATTGACATTGAAATAATGATAAAGCCGGTCATCACGACCGGCTTTATTCAACTATAACCCTATTATTAACAACTAAACTAACTTTGCCTCTACTATAGCAAGTGCCGTGCCAAATAGGGTGATTCAAATATAATTATTTTTTCAGCGCTTCATATATATATGAGCCTGCTCCAAAAACAATCTGAGTGATAGCCTGTGAGGTGTGAGACAGAGTGGCGTATATCACTCCTGTCTCCATCGGGATGCCATAGATGCCCAGCAGAGCCAGGGATATGACGAAATGGAAAGAGCCTATACCACCCGGAGCAGGTACGGCAAAACCGAGTCCTCCGACAAGCGACAGGAAAAGAGCATCAACAAGATCAAGCCCAGAGAGAAACGGAGCCGCCCACATGGTACTTGCTGCCATGAACCAATACAACATCCAGACAAGCAGAGTATAAGCAAAGAATAGCCACTTGCGGTCCATTTTCAGACAGCTGGCAAAGCCCTGTCCGATACCGCGGAACACTGACCACACCTTCCCGCAGAATGCATTGGTATCGCGCAGACGCCAAACCAGATATGTACCTCCTGCCATAAAGGCAACTACACCTGCCATTATAAGCCAAAGACCGCCACCGAGTCTGCTTGACATCGGAGCCCAGACCTCCTTGACAAAGAACTCACCATAGCGGTCAAATCCGGCAAGGAGAACTATTGCCAGCATGAGAAGCATTACAAGGAGTTCCCAACTGCGTTCCAGAATGACAGTTCCCAGGACCTTGTCATACGTTGCAGATTTCGACCTGCGGACAATCACACCACAACGAACGAACTCCCCGATGCGTGGAAAGACAAAGTTGGATATTGTACCTATGTTGATGCCGTTGAAGGCCGTCGTGCGGGATATGCCGTTATCAAAAGGAAGCAGAAGCTGGCGCCAGCGCAAAGCACGAATCCAGAAAGCTACGGATCCTGCCGCCATCGACAGGAGGACAAATCCCCAGCTCACCTCTCCAAGTGCAAGCCAGAACTTATCCCACTCAACATCACGGAACGAGAACCAAAGAAGCACGAATGCCAGAGCGGCGGACGATATATATTTTAATGTTTTCTTAATGTTCATAACTGATATAAAGATCCTTCGCTACGCTCAGGATGACAGAGTGCAAATTTATCCAAAAGTTTTGTAACTTTGTGAGTTCAACTGACAAAAAGATTTTATGGCTTCTATTTTAGGCATCGGAAATGCTCTGACCGATATTCTGGCAGTGCTTCCGGACGATACATTCCTCAAGGAGTTTCACCTCCCAAAGGGCAGCATGCAGCATGTCGACATGGAGACAGGCGACAAGATCTGGAAGACCCTCAAACCTATGGGCGTACAGCTCGTGGCAGGAGGATCCGCTGCAAACACCATCACAGGCACAGCGATCTTCGGAATGGAATCAGGATTCATCGGCAAAGTCGGAGACGATGACCTTGGGCACCTCTTCAAGAGCGACCAGGCACAGTACGGCATCAAGTCAACACTTCTCAAAGGCGTAAACTCGTCCGGCAGAGCTATGGTGTTCATCACAGCTCCAAACGCCGAAAGGACCTTTGCCGTATACCTCGGAGCCGCCCTGGAGCTCGTTCCGGAGGACCTGAAGCTTGAGTATTTCCAGGGTTATGACTATTTTCACATTGAAGGATATCTCGTTCAGAACCAGGCTACTATCCGCAGAGCTGTCGAGCTTGCAAAGGAGGCCGGATGCATCATTTCAATCGACATGGCGTCTTACAATGTCGTTGAGTCCAACGATGCGTTCCTCCATGACATAGTGGAGAACTATGTAGACATTGTGTTTGCAAACGAGACTGAGGCAAAGGCCTTCACAAAGCTTGAGCCTCGCGATGCCCTCGACGACATAGCAAGCCGATGCAAGATTGCAGTGGTGAAGGTCGGCAAGGACGGTTCAATGGTAAAGAGCGGTAACGAATATCACTACATCGAGTCATGGCCAGCAAACCCAATCGATGCCACCGGAGCAGGAGACACATACGCAGCCGGATTCCTGTATGCCCACTCTCTTGGCATGCCGCTTAAAGTCTGCGGAGAAGTCGGCTCGATCATCGCAGCCAAGGTTGTTGAAGTAGTCGGCACAAAGATTGACATTCCGCGCTGGAAGGCAGCCAAAAAGGAAATCAGAGAACTCATTGCAGCAAACACATCAGCAGAGTAACAGGCCATGTTCGAAGACATAAAGAAATATTTCAGGAAGCGCAGACTTCTGAAGGACGGAAGCAAGAGTGAAACAGGTCTGATTACGCTCGACAAGGTTTCTTCGGCCAACTTCGTGATTGATGTCGAAGAGCAGGGATTCGACCTGCTGAAGGAAGACATTCTCGCATGGGGACGCTCATGCGGGATAAAGGTCAACATCTACTTCCTTGACTTCAGAAAAATCGGAAAGCAGGAGCTCCTTCTGACCAGCATCCAGACCACAATCCTCAAAAAGGACCTCAACTGGCTCGGATTCCCTTCACATGAAAAGATGGTCGGATTATCCGGAGAAAAGACTGACATGTTTGTCTCCTTGGTTGACAGCGACTGCCCTGCAATTGACTACCTGACCAAATGTACCGACGCCCGCTTCAAGATCGGACGCCGCGAATACGAAGGGCACGCCTTTGACATGATCATTTCAGGCGCTCAGACAGACGACCTCCGTTCAGACTCAAGACTCATCTTCAAGGCTATGCTTGAATTCATATCAAAAATAAAATAATGCAAGACATAAAGAAATATCTGCTCACCTCTGTAAAGGGAGCATGCATGGGAGCTGCCGACGTCATCCCTGGCGTATCAGGAGGCACAATCGCATTCATCATGGGCATATATGATGAATTTGTAAGTTCGATTGCCAGCATCGATGCAGAATCAGTGAAAATGATCTTCAAAGGTCGTTTCCGCGATTTCTGGAAGCACATAAACGGAAGTTTCCTTCTATCACTCGTAATAGGTATCGGCGTCAGTGTGGTAGCTATTGCAGGCATAATGCAGACACTCCTGAGAGATTACCCTATCCAGACATGGGCCTTCTTCTTTGGCCTGATCGTCGCCTCATCGATCTTCATCATCAAAGGTATTTCAGGATGGAAACTACGCGAAGGTGGTTTATTGGCGCTTGGAATAGCTTTAGGAGCAACAGTCTGCACTCTATCCCCTACCAACACCCCTGACGACCTCTGGTTCATTTTCCTTAGCGGAGCCCTTGCCATATGTGCAATGATTCTGCCCGGCATCTCAGGCAGCTTCATCCTGCTGATCCTAGGAAAGTATGAATATATCATGGGCAGGATAACAGAGCTCACATCCGGCACAAATGTGGGATCAAACCTGCTTATTTTAGGAGTCTTCATGCTTGGAGCTGTAGTCGGCATACTTGGTTTCTCAAAATTCCTCCGCTGGGTTCTGTCAAAATGGAACAAGGAGACACTCATCATTCTGGCTGGATTCATAATCGGATCACTAGTCAAGGTCTGGCCATGGAGCAACACAGAGGCCATAATCAGATCGCAGTTCGCAGATAAGGTAGGCGAATTTGCGGACAAGCCTATCCCGCCAGGCATCATCGACCAATATGCAGGAAGCATCGACATGCATGTAACCGGTGCCGTAATCTTCGCAGCAGTAGGATTCCTTCTGGTAATTGCAATCGAGTTTGCCGGAAAAGTTAAACAATCTGCTGACGAATAGCCATGTTTTTCGACAAAATTTTGCACTTTAAAAGTTTTACACTATATTTGCAGCCACTTTCGATATCCGCCCCGCGGAACGAAAGAAAGGGACTGGTCCGGTAGCTCAGCTGGATAGAGCAACAGCCTTCTAAGCTGTGGGTCACAGGTTCGAATCCTGTCCGGATCACAAAAGAACGCAAAAGCACTCAACGATATTGTTGAGTGCTTTTTTTCGTATGGGAGAGGCTTTTTTTAAGCTATTTATCTTTATCTTCCCACTCCGCTATGTTCCTGCTCTGGTCGACCCAAATAAGTTCAGAGGTATCATAGCCACGGGCTTCGGCTTCATCAAGCACCATCTGCAGCAGGACAGGATCAGGCTCCGGAGTGCGTGAAAGGATCCAGAGATAATTATCGGATTTGCTGCCCACCAGCGAGATCTGATAATTCTCATCGACCATCATCACATTATAGTCGGAATAGAAAAACAGGAAGAACGACACTCTTAGAGCACCTGGTTCTCCCTGTGGATCAGGATATTTTGCCTTTCCTTCGGCAACCTTGTATTTTCCGTCTTTCCAACCTGTGTTCAAGACCACAACCTTTCCGTCATCTTGAAGGATATACTGTGCCATCGTATTATCCATACCACGTTCGAAACTATGGTCATAACGAGCGATCTCATACCACTCACCAAGATAACGTGAAAGATCGAACTCCTTCACAGTGGAATTGTCATAATCCTTTGTACATGCCACCAAGGGCACATAACCGGCCAGCAAGGCCGCCATAATAAGAGATTTCATAACACTAACTGTTTAATTGTACACTACACTTTCGGGGCAAGACAAAAACAGTTCCAGTGTCGTCAAATCCTTATGCAAAAACTATATTCTCTTCTATCAGGTCCAGAAGATCGTCAATCTCCTCGTAAGACCTTGCTGTAGTCAGGATAGTGAAGAGCCTGCAACCGCCTTCGCTCTCAAGGGCCGCACAAATGAAATTGCATGCGAGACCATCCTCGGTAGGCACTTCAAATCCGTAGCCTGTGGTGCCCAGGAAGTCATACTCACAGATAGGTTCCTCCTCTGCTTCAGCGCCCAGGTCTCCGATCAGGTCATCATAAGTTCCGCCAGCCTCGGACAAGGCATCTGAACCTTCCGGCATCGGTCCATAACTTATCACCACCGACCTTGGATCACCGTCGGCAGCAGAGACGTCGATCATAGCACACTCTCGGCCGTCAGGTTCGGTATAGGTCTCGGTAACAACAGTCCAGATCTCAGGCACCTTGATGCTCAAGCCACCGTAAGCAATCGTCTTTAAATTAATTTGAGCCATATTTATATCATTTGGTATACAATCCATTAAACAGCACTGAGGCTTTGTGACATAAAAATGTCATTTCATGTCACAAAGGTATCATAATATCTTTAACTTTGTGCAAACAGATGTATTAGGAACTACAAAAACAAACACTATGAAGAAGATCATCATTATCGTGACACTGGCGGTTCTAGGAATCACAGCTCACGCACAAGAGGAGACCAGAATGTATGACGTGAAGTCCGGCATCGTGACCATGGAAATGGACATGATGGGCAGAAAAGTCGTGCAGGAGATCTATTTTGACGACTATGGCGCAAAGCAGGCCATGATGGTTGACTTCAGAGGACAGAAGATGAGAGGCATCGAAGTGGACGGAGAAACGATAATGATCGACGATGAAAAGAACATTGCCGTAAAGATGCCGTCAATGGGCATGACCAACGAGAAGATCAACTTCCTGGACCAGTCCCCTAAGAACATCAGAAGGAACAAGATCAAGGAGATCGGCAAGGAGACCTTACTCGATAGAGAGTGCACGATATACACAGTGGCAGTGTTCATGATGGGCAACGTCGTGAAACAGACCGTATGGGTATACAAGGGAATCACCTTGAAGAGTTCCATTACCACTGACTGGGGAGAGATGGTGCAGACAGCAACATCTCTGGTAGAGGATATTGAAATTCCGGCAGAGACGTTCACCCTGCCGGAAGGTATAGAGATCCAGACCATGAGCCATGGTCCAAGAGGTGGTGGCGGAGGAGGCTACCAGGAGTTCTAAATATTATTTCAGATGGATTTTTCCGTCCTGGTCGTAATATATCTCTGTGAAGCATATGCTTCTGCGACCGGTTGCCGGGCCATAACCGTCAAGGGAGAGCGATGTGCCATGATAGAAAAGGTATGACTTGCCCTTGTAGTCTATTATACCCGGATGGGTGGTGAAGCTGTCCTTCTGCTCGCCCAGGAGCTCTCCTGCAAAGGTCCATGGTCCTTCAACGCTTGGGGCGATAGCGTATGATATCGTCTCCAGATGATTTCCCATGGAGGCGTAGACGTTGTAGTAGTGCTCTCCACGCTTGTAAAGCCATGGTCCTTCGACATAATTTTCCATAGGAAGGACTGTTATCGAACCGGCAAGTTCTATGAGGTTATGCTTGAGCGGAGCCAGGAAGCATGTGCCGTTGCCCCAGCAGAGCCAAGGAGTGCCGTCATCATCGACCATGATTGTCGGATCGAAGTCGTTCCACCAGCCTCTAGGACCATTATCTGTCATATCATCAGTGATGAGCGGTCTGCCGATGGCATCCACGAACGGTCCCGTCGGAGTATCTGCCACTGCCACACCTATTGCCTTGCAGTTCGGATCGCCGCACTGAGTGGAAACGAAGAAATAGTACTTGCCTTCATATTCCATCACCTGCGAAGCCCAGGCCTCGCCTATCGACCAGGTGAAGTCTGTCGGCTTCATGATCACGCCATGGTCGGTCCATGTCTTCATGTCCTCTGTCGAATAGCACAGCCACTCCGTGATATTGAATCCATATTTGCCCTCATATCCGGGCTTGTCCTCAAAGCACTCGTCATGGCCGCAGTATACATAGAGGCGGCCGTCTGAAGAAACCATCGGAGCAGGGTCAGCGGTATAGCAGTCCCTCACAAGTGGATTGCCTTCGAAAGTGAACGTCTTTTCAGTGGCAGTCTGCTTACATCCAGCCAGATGCAGCACCAGCAGAGGTACAAATAATAATCTTTTCATAGCAAAACAATTTAGACTCCTCCAAAGTTATGAAATTTCACATAAATTCTCTATCTTTATGGATTGTAAATTTTATAGCCAAATAACACAAAAACATACTTATGGAAAGAATCATCGAATGCGTGCCTAATTTCAGTGAGGGCCGCAACATGGAAGTCATCAATTCGATTGTAGCATCAATCGAGAAAGCAGGTGGTGTAAAGATCCTCGACGTTGATCCAGGCGAGGCAACGAACCGCACAGTCGTTACATTCGTCGGCAGTCCAGAGGCTGTCGTAGAGGCTGCATTCCAGGGCGTGAAGCGCGCTGGCGAGCTCATCGACATGCGCCAGCATCATGGTGCCCATCCACGCTCAGGTGCTACTGACGTGCTTCCTCTTATTCCTATTTCCGGTATTACACTCCAAGAATGCGCTGAACTGGCAAGAAAGCTGGCTGAGCGCATTTATAATGAGCTGGAGATCCCGACATACTGCTACGAGGCTGCAGCTCAGAAGCCTGAGCGCAAGAACCTCGCAGTGTGCCGCGCCGGTGAGTACGAGGCCCTTCCTGAGAAGATGGGAGACCCTCAGCGCCAGCCAGACTTCGGTCCGGGCACATACACAGAGCGCACAGCCACATGCGGCGCAACAAATGTAGGAGCACGTGATTTCCTCATCGCGGTAAACTATAACCTCAACACAACATCAACCCGCCGTGCCAATGCAATCGCATTCGACGTTCGTGAGAAGGGCCGTCCGAAGAGAGAAGGCAACCCTATCACAGGCAAGATCGTGAAGGATAAAAACGGCAAGACCGTGATGATCCCTGGTACATTGAAGGGCTGCAAGGCCATCGGCTGGTTCATCGACGAATACGGCATCGCTCAGGTGTCAATGAACATCACAGACATCAACACTACCCCACTCCATGTGGCATTCGACGAGGTTTGCCGCGCAGCGCAGGCTCGTGGTCTCCGCGTGACAGGTACAGAGATCGTAGGTCTCGTGCCTAAGCGTACCCTCATCGAGGCTGGCCGCTACTTCCTCGAGAAGCAGCAGCGCGCGACCGGTATCTCTGAGGAGGAGATCATGAAGATCGCCGTGAAGTCTATGGGACTTGACGACCTCAAGCCTTTCAACCCAGCTGAGAAGGTTGTGGAGTTCCTCATCGAGGACCCTGCTGAAGCTGCAGCACGCGAGAGACTTGTGCGCATGACCTGCAAGGGCTTCGCATACGAGACTGCATCTGAGTCTCCGGCTCCAGGCGGCGGATCTATCTCAGCATATATGGGCGCTCTCGGAGCAGCTCTCGGAACCATGGTTGCCAACCTTTCATCACACAAGGCAGGCTGGGACGAGCGCTGGAAGGAGTTCTCAGACTGGGCAGACAAAGGACAGGACGTGATGCGCAGACTTCTTGCACTCGTTGACGAAGACACTGCTGCATTCGACAAGATCATGGCAGCCATCGGCATGCCTAAGGGCTCTGACGAGGAGAAGGCAGCACGCGCAGCCGCTCTCGAGGCAGCTACACTTTATGCAACCGAGGTCCCTCTCAAGACCATGAAGGCAGCTCTGGAGGTATTCCCTATCGTGAAGGCTATGGCAGCAGAGGGCAACCCTGCATCGGTTTCTGACGCAGGCGTAGGCGCACTCGCAGCACGCAGTGCCGTCCTCGGAGCACAGATGAACGTACGCATCAACGCTGCAGGCCTCGCCGACCGCGAAGCAGCCGAAAAGCTCTGCGCAGAGGCAGCAGAGATCGCCGCAGCAGCCGTAGCAGCAGAGGCTGAGGTGCTTGAAATCGTTAACGCAAAACTCTAACCTAGATATGAACAAATTCCACGAAGATATATTAGCAGGCATTCCGGTAGCGCTTCCGGAGCCAAAGCCATACGACACTACAGTGAGCCACGCCCCTAAGCGCAAGGAGATCCTCAGCGCGGAGGAGAAGGTGCTGGCCATCAAGAACGCCCTCCGTTACTTCCCTGCCGAGAACCATGCGGTTCTCGCAGAGGAGTTCGCGCAGGAGCTCAAGGAGTACGGCCGCATCTACATGTACCGTCTCCGTCCTGACTACGAGATGTATGCACGCCCTATCGACGAGTATCCTGCAAAGTCAAAGCAGGCTGCTGCGATCATGGCGATGATCCAGAACAACCTCGACTACCGTGTTGCTCAGCATCCACACGAGCTCATCACTTACGGTGGTAACGGAGCCGTGTTCCAGAACTGGGCACAGTACCGTCTCGTGATGCAGTACCTCGCGACAATGACTGACGAGCAGACTCTCGTGATGTACTCAGGCCACCCTCTCGGACTCTTCCC
>JAZOPY010000122.1:0-11743 GCA_045655825.1 Candidatus Cryptobacteroides sp.
TTGAACCCCGAAAACCGTTCAGCGGAAAACTTATTCTCCGCATGAGTTCTGACCTTCATGGTAGGGTAGCGATGGCTGCATCAGCAGATGGCACAACCATCAATGAATTCATTACCAGAACGCTCGCGTCTGTATTGTAAAGACAAAAGTGCGACGCACAATGTGCTTGAGGACTGTCCTCTCTATACGTCATTGCGAGCGAAGCGTGGCAATCTTCTGACTGGCAATCTCAAGTGATATTCATTTTCTCTATGCTCATGACTGGATCTCATTACTGCAGACTTTTCCCGCAGCAGCCATGCAGTTTATGCCGAGCCCTTGGCTCGAGCTCGGCATAAACGCATTGAGCTGCTGCAGCTGGCTGGCGTATATGCCAGCTGCGGTGCGAAGAAGACAAAAGTGCGACGCACTATGTGTTTAATTTATTAAATATTAATGTGTTATAAAAATTGTGATCATAGCCCGTGCCGATGTGCTTCGGGCTTTCTTTATGCGGATTTGTTGGCAATGGTGCTGTCTTTCTTGCCGGTTTTGTGGATGTTCGAAGGGTAAGATAATTTGCCCTTCGAACATGTTTTGTTGCCCTTCGAACATGTTTCATGTGATTTGTCGGGGGATCTTATGCACGCACCGCCGCCAGAGGGCCCTCCGGCGGCTGCAGGCAGAGCGTCAGCGGCGAGCTCGGCCAAAGGGCTCGCCACTGACCGCATGCCTGCTGCGGTGAATGGGAGTGGTTGTTGTGTTTTATCGCCTGATTGTTGGGTATGATGTAATGCTTCTGTGATGTTCTAAATTTGTTTGACTTTTTATAAAAATCAAACAAATTTTCGCCCATCAATCGACCATGCAGCATGTTCTATGAATGATTTCTCCACTTATCCGCGTACAATTTTATTACGCGGATAACTCTTCGGAACTTTGCAAAAGCCATGAATTTGTGCTATAAAGTTGTATAAGTGTATAACATTTGCTAAGTTTGCGATGAGAAAAATATTAGCCTATAAGGATTATTATGTGAAGTTCATGAAAGGACTTCCTGAGAGAGATCAACAGAAGATAAGGAGATCATTGCTGTTGCTGGAGACAGAGGATAGAATTCCATACCACTTTATAAAGTATATACGAGATGGAATATACGAATTTAGGGTGACTTCCTATGGGAATGAATTTCGTATATTCTTTATATATGATGGTGACACAATTATAATCCTGTTGAACTGCTACATGAAAAAGACCCAAAAGGCGTTGAAAAGAGAAATAGATAAGGCAATAAAGTTAAAGAATGAGTATTATGGGATTAAGGGATGATTTATATGATGTAAGTGCTGAGTTAGTTTCAGAATTCGGAGAGCCTGATAGCAAAAGGCGAGAGGAGGCTATAACACAGGCATGGGAAGAATACAATGCGTGTGTCTTACTTGAGGCTCGAAAAAAGGCACATATGACTCAGGAGGAGGTGGCTCGTAAAATAGGTGCGAGCAAAGGATATATTTCACGGGTTGAAAGAGGTCTGACAGTTCCTACTGTAGCGACTCTTTATAAAATCGTTGCTGCTATGGGGTTGAGAGTCGTATTTCTTCCGCAGAATCTGACAGAAACGATATGACAAAAGTGCGGCGCACTATGTGTTTAATTTATTAAATATTAGTGTGTTATAAAAATTGTGATGAAAGCCCGAGGCAATGTGCTTCGGGCTTTCTTTATGTGGCGTTGTTGGCAATGGTGCTGTCTTTTTTGCCGGTGGTATGGGGTTGGAGGTGAGTGCTATGTGTTCGAAGGGTCGTGTTTTATGCTGGAAGGGTAAGTTTTTTCGCCCTTTAAACATGTTCTGTTTTTGTAAGATGTTGTGTGTTAGGGGTTTACTTATTTTGCCGATGTTCGAAGGGTAAGATAATTTGCCCTTCCAGCATGTTTTGTTGCCCTTCGAGCATGTTTCATGTGATTTGTCGCTGGATGTTATGCACGCACCGCCGCCAGAGGGCCCTCCGGCGGCTGCAGGCAGAGCGTCAGCGGCGAGCTCGGCCAAAGGGCTCGCCGCTGACCGCATGCCAGCTGCGGTGTAAGGCAAAAGTGCGGCGCACTATGTGTTTAACTGGTTTAGTGTCAGTATGTTAGAGAAATTGTGGTGGGCTGCTCTATTTACTCCGCAAACTCGTGCTCGATTTCGTCGAGCCAGAGCCAGCGTTTTTCGTCATTCTCTTGCTTGACCATGTTGAGGCTGATCCAGCGGATGTCATGGATGCCGATCTGGTTAAAGGTGCCTTTGATCAGCGAGCCTTCGATCGAGTTGTTGAAGTTGCTTTCGTAGATGGCTGACGGTGTGTTCATGGTGGTGATGATCACTACCTGCTTCAGTCTGGAGAGCATCGAGACAAGTTTTCCGTTTTCCATCTTGTAGACCAGTCCGGGGAATATAACCTTGTCGACAAAGCCTTTCATCATGGCTGGCATCGTCATCCACCAGATAGGGAATATCATCACTATCCTTTCTGCCCAGCGCATCTTCTCCACATAGCTCATCACCAGGGGATCAACGCCTTCTGTCCCGGCCTCGCCCAATCTGCCTCCCTGCACAAAGGCCTTCAGATCTTTTTCATGCATTACGGGGTCAAACTTGTCCTCGTCAAGGTTGATCAATTTGAAACTGTGGCCAGCTGTGTCCAGTCCACTCTGTACGGCATCACGAATCGCGCTGCAGAAACTTCCCTCGTGGGGGTGATTATAAATGATAAGAGTCTTCATAATACTTCATGTTTTGGTCACCCGCTGTGCAACTTCCTTACCATTTAGTAACTCCCGAGCACACTGATGTGGCTTCTATGCTGGTGGGTGGCATGTCGCCGTGTTTAGGGGGCGGCAAAAATGACCCCCGAGCACGTCTGCAGCTTATCTGACGTAGTGCGGCATGTCGGTCGGGATGACCATCGAGATTTCAACCAGGCCGGCTACTGTGCCGTCGATGCGCCATGCTGTCTGGTAGATCATCTTTCTGAGACCCTCCTTTTCGATGGTGTAGGCGTTGGAGCCGCCTGTTTCGAGCAGGTGGCGGATGATCTCTTTCGACCTGTCGCTGTGGCAGCCCATGAGGTTCTTGCCGATCAGGTCTCCGTGTTTCGCGAAGGTGGCCTTCGCCTTGTCGTTCATGTATAGGATGACGCCTTCGGTGTCGCACACTGTGACTGCGCAGTTCATTTCCTTGGCCCAGTCAGGGATAATATGTTCCATATTCATAAAGATTTACTGTTGAGGTACGACTGCGTAAAAGATAAGATCTGACTCTGACGAATCAGGGTTCACCAGACTGTGGGTATGGCCTTTAGGGCAATACAGGCAGTCACCGGCAGATACGGCATTGCATGAAGCTTCATTGTCATTCGGACCTTTCTCATGGATGAGTCCGTTTCCGCTGAGGATGAAGATCACCTCGCAGCTGTCCTCGTGGGTATGCATTCCGATGGATGCGCCTGGGATGAGGCAGCCCTTGAATATGCGGTTGGTGCCGTCGAAGAACATGTGGGCTGCAAATTCCTTCTGGCCTCCCTTGAATTCCGGCAGGTGCGAAACGCTGATTTCGTCAAGTTTTATGATCATGGTATGTGAAATTTTAATTGTCAGCAAAGATAGAAAATTTCATGATTTTTGTTATATTTGGTCCGGTATCTCCCCGCCACCGGATATTATGAAACTTCCGATTGATAAAAAGGTCTATGACTCCTTGCTGGAGCAGATGGACATCCTTGACATTGCAAGCGCGACAATCAGACAGTCAGGCGCAATCGCCAGGGCTCTTGAAGCAGAGAGCCAGACAGAGTTTTTACATCTTGAGATGGGTATTCCCGGCCTTCCGCCTATGCGTGTAGGCATTGAGGCTGAAAAGCAGGCCCTTGATTCGGGCGTAGCTTCGCAGTATCCCAACATGTACGGCATCCCGAAACTAAAGGAACAGTCTTCCCGTTTCCTGAAAGCTTATCTGGATATCGATGTAGACCCTCTGGGATGTATTCCGACAGTGGGCTCGATGCAGGGCAGCTTCTCGACATTCCTGCTTTGCTCGCACCTTGTCGAGGGCAAGGACACGATTCTTTTCATCGATCCCGGATTCCCGGTCCAGCGTACTCAGACAAAGATCCTCGGCATTCCGAGTGATTCTTTCGATATCTATGATTTCCGTGGCGAAAAACTTGGTCCGGAGCTGGAGAGGCATCTCCAGACAGGCCGCATAGCCGCCATTATATATTCAAGCCCGAACAATCCGGCTTGGTTCAACCTGACAGAGGACGAACTCAAGACAATAGGCGAGCTGGCTACGAAATACGATACTATCGTCATCGAAGACCTTGCATACATGTGCATGGACTTCCGCAAACCTCTCGGCAAGCCGTTCGAGGCTCCGTTCCAGCCGACAATCGCCAAGTATACAGACAATTACATCATCATGATGTCCGGCTCGAAGATGTTCAGCTATGCCGGTCAGCGAATCGCAATCATCGCGATTTCGGACAAACTGTACCACAGGGAGTATCCGTTGCTGCCGAAGTGGTACAAGATGTCCCGACTTGGTGACGCGTATGTGTTCGCAGTCCTGTATGCAGTGTCGTCCGGAGCCACGCATTCGGCTCAGTATGCACTCGCCGAAATGCTCCGCGCTGCTGCCGACGGCGAGCTCGACTTCGTCAGCTCCGCCGCCGAGTACGCCCGCCGCGCCAAGATCAGCAAGAAGATGTTCCTGGACAACGGCTTCCACATCGTATATTCAATGGACGGCGACGAGCCTGTGAGCGACGGATTCTTCTACACGGTGGGTTACAAGGGTATGTCCAGCGGCGAACTTATGGCCGAACTTATCCGCTATGGCATGGCCACAATCGCCCTGTCGACCACAGGAAGCCGCCAGCCGGGCGTGCGCGTCTGCGTGTCCCAGCTCAACCGCGAGGACCAGTTCGACATGCTGGCCCAGCGCCTCAAACTTTTTGCAGCCGACCATCCCTAAACCATAATCGATTATGAAGTACATGACCGCGGCGCAGGCCGTACAATTGATAGAATCAGGAGACAGCGTATACATCCAGGGCAGCACCTCGGTGCCCGAAGTGCTTTCGCAGGCCCTTGCAGACAGGGGAGCGGAGCTCAAGGATGTGACCATCTATGCCGCCTTCGCCGTAGGACGTTGCGAGGCACCTTACTGCAGACCGGAATATAAGGACTCATTCAATGTGAAGAGCCTCTTCGTGGCGAATAACGTCCGCAAGTGGCTGGCGCAGGGCTATGGGTCGACGATCCCGGCATTCTTGGGCGAGATCCCTGGCCTGTTCAGAGACGGAACCCTGCCGCTTGACGCGGTATTCCTGAACGTATCGCCTCCGAACGATGAAGGTTACTGCTCGTTCGGCATATCGGCAGACCTGGCTGTAAGTGCCACGGAATGTGCCAGAAAAATTATTGTTCAGGTGAACAAAGCCATGCCGTTCTCGTATGGTGACGCGCTGATACATGTCTCGAAGATCGATGCTGCGGTCGAAGTGGATGACCCTCTCGTTGAGGTACCTACTGCAACCCCTACGGAAATAGACACAGCCATCGGACGACACATCGCCGAGATGATTCCTGACGGAGCGACCCTGCAGATAGGCGTAGGAGGCATCCCGAATGCTGTCCTTGCTGCCCTGAAGGACCATCAGCACCTGGGACTGCACACTGAGGCGCTCACCGACGGCGTGCTGCCGCTTCTGGAGAGCGGAGTGATAGACAATTCCCAAAAGACAGTCCTGAAGGGCATCTCGGTTGCATCCCTGGCCCTTGGCTCGAAGCGCCTGTATGAATACATGGACTATCGCGAGGACCTGTTGCTGAAGGATGTCGCATGGACAAATGCTCCGTTCCGCATAGCCCAGAACCCGAAGGTGATGGCCATAAATTCAGCAGTCGAGGTGGATCTCACAGGCCAGATCTGTGCAGACTCAGTCGGAACCCGCATCATCTCCGGCGTCGGCGGACAGCACGACTTCATGTACGGAGGTTCGTTGTCAGATGGTGGAAAGACCTTCATAGCCATTCCGTCCATGACCGAGAAGGGTGTGTCTAAGATAAAGCCAGTGCTGACAGAGGGCGCAGGCGTCGTCACTACCCGTCACATGATCCAGAACATAGTTACCGAATATGGCGTCGCACAGCTTCGCGGCAAGAGCCTGGTCGAGCGTGCGCGTGCCCTTATCGCGATAGCCCACCCGTCGGTTCGTGAGGAACTCGACCGTGCGGCTGCAGAACGTTTCGGCCACGCATACCTTCGTCTGAAATAATTTGTAACTTTGTGGAATGGAGAAGAAGAACGATTATATAGAAATACAAGGTGCGAAGGCACATAACCTCAAGAATGCTTCGCTTTCGATTCCCCGCAATCAGTTTGTTGTGGTGACAGGCCTGAGCGGCAGCGGAAAGTCTTCGCTGGCGTTTGATACTATATATGCCGAGGGACAGCGCCGCTATATGGATACCCTTTCCACATACGCAAAGCATTTCATGGGCATATTGGAAAAGCCTGAGGTCGAGTCGATTACAGGCCTCAGCCCAATCATAGCCATCGAGCAGAAGACCACCGGAAACAACCCTCGTTCGACCGTAGGAACGATTACCGAAATATATGACTTCCTGCGACTTCTCTATGCACGTGCCTCTACAGCATATTCTCCTCAGACAGGCAAGGCCATGGTCCGCTATACGGACGAGCAGATCGTGTCTCTGATCATGGAAAACTACGCCGGCCGCAAATGCTACCTGCTCGCTCCGCTTGTAAAAGGCCGCAAGGGTCATTACAAGGAGCTCCTCGAGCAGATGCGCAAGCGCGGCTACACCCAGATCCGCATCGACGGACAGCTCTGTGAACTCAATGAAATCACAGCCCTGGACCGATACAAGGCCCATTTTATCGAACTGGTGATAGATCGTCTGAAGCCTGCCGAGAAGGATGCCAAGCGTATCAAGGATTCAGTGATGTCGGCTCTCAATTTCGGAAAAGGCTCTCTGGCCGTGATGGATATGGAGACTGAGGCAGTCAGTCATTATTCAAAGCACTTGGTCTGCCCAGATACAGGACTTTCTCTGGCTGAGCCTGCTCCGCACTCCTTCTCCTTCAACTCGCCGCAGGGATACTGCCCGCACTGCAAAGGCTTGGGAATCATAGTGGACGTGAACATGGACACCATCATCCCGGACCGCACAAAATCGATTGCTGACGGCGGCATCATCCCTCTGGGTAAGATCCGCGAGACAAAGAAGTTCGACGTGATCCGTTCAATCGCAAGAAAATACGGATTCTCATTATATGATCCTATCGAAGAACTTCCTGACGAGGTCGTCTCGCTCATAGTCTTCGGTTCTGATGAGCTTTTCAGGGTGGGCGAGGGCACTTCATCGGAGATGACGGCCTTCTCCGGCATTGTTTCGGATATTCAGGACAAGATCACATGCCCGGTCTGCGGAGGAACCAGACTTAATAAGGATACGACATATTTCAAGATAGATGGAAAAACCATCTCTGAGGTGGCTGCTATGGAGATCAGCCAGCTTGCTGAGTGGTTCATGTCGCTGGACGGCAAGCTGGGATCCCGTGAGAGCCTGATCGCACGCGACATTCTCAAGGAACTTAAGGATAGGACGGCCTTCCTGCTTGATGTGGGCCTGGACTACCTGTCTCTTGACCGCGCAACTGCTTCGCTCTCAGGAGGTGAGAGCCAGCGCATCAGGCTTGCGACTCAGATAGGATCGAAGCTCGTGAATGTGCTGTATATTCTTGACGAACCTTCGATCGGTCTTCATCAGCGGGACAACAGAAAGCTTATCGCATCGCTCAAGAAGCTGCGCGACGAAGGAAACTCGGTGATGGTGGTCGAGCACGATGCCGAGACCATGATGGCTGCCGACTGGCTTGTGGACGTGGGCCCGGGAGCCGGAGAGGCTGGAGGTCAGATCTGTTACAGCGGCCCTCTGGACAAGATCCACGAGGCCTCGTCGACAACCCTGGAATACCTGCGCGGCGAAAGAACCATTCCGGTTCCCTCAGAAAGGAGGGTGGGCAACGGTCTCACTCTCGGGGTTCGTGGCGCCCGAGGCAACAACCTGAAGAACGTAGATGTAGACTTCCCGCTCGGAATGCTCATAGGAGTCGCTGGTGTCAGCGGAAGCGGAAAGTCGTCCCTCATCAACGAGACGCTGATGCCGGTGCTCAAGAATAAGTTCTACAACGCCAAGATGCAGCCTCTTCCGTACGATGAGATTGTGGGAATAGAGAACATTGACAAGCTCATAGAAATAGACCAGAGCCCTATCGGCCGCACTCCGCGAAGCAATCCTGCGACCTTCACAGGAGTCTTCAACGACATCCGCACCCTCTTTGAGGCTACCCCTGATGCAAAGGTCCGCGGATTCAAGGCCGGCCGCTTCTCGTTCAATGTTGCGGGAGGCCGCTGCGAAGAGTGCAAGGGAGCGGGAATCAAGGTCATCGAGATGAACTTCCTCCCGTCGGTGAATGTGGTCTGCAACGAATGCCGCGGCCGCAGATATAAGAATGACACGCTCGCGGTAAAATATAAGGGAAAGAACATCAACGACGTGCTGGAAATGCCTATCAGCGAGGCATACGAGTTCTTCAGCAACATCCCGTCAATCGCTCAGAAGCTCAAGGCCCTTGTGGATGTGGGTCTTGGATATGTCCGCCTCGGACAGTCTGCAGTGACCCTCTCCGGCGGTGAGAGCCAGCGAATGAAGCTGGCAGCTGAGCTTGCCCGCAGAGGCACAGGAAACACTCTGTATATTCTGGATGAACCAACCACCGGCCTGCATTTCGACGACATAAAGGTGCTTCTGGATGTGCTTCAGCAGATTGTCGATCAGGGCAACACCGTCATAGTCATCGAGCACAACCTCGATGTGCTCAAGTCAGTGGACTACCTCTTCGACATGGGACCTGACGGCGGTAAGGCCGGCGGAATGATTGTAGCGCAGGGCACCCCGGACCAGCTGTCGGAAAATCCCGATTCGGTTACAGGACCATTCCTTAAAGAAATTTTATAATATGGACACTATAAGAATCTATTGCGAGAATACGCAGTCGTATCAGGAAGTATCTTTAGGAACCAGTCTTCAGCAGCTGGTACCATGTGATGGCGCGGCACCAGTGCTTGCTGCCCTTGTGGACAACAAACTCAAATCGCTGGACTATAAGATAATAAACCCGCATAACGTCCGTTTTGTTGACTATGATCATCCCGACGGACGCCGCACCTACATCCGCTCTCTTTGCTTCGTGCTTCAGAAAGTGGTGCATGAAATGTTTCCCGACAAGGTGCTCGTGATCGATTATTCGCTTCCGAGCGGTCTGTATTGCGAGATCCGTGAGGCTCATAATATGGATGACGGACGTCCGTGCGTGTATTTTGTGACTGATTCTGAAGTGGAGCACATCGAGAGGCGCATGCGTGAAACCATCGCTGCTGACCTTCCTTTTGGCAAGAAGATGATGAGTCTTCAGGAGTGTTGTCAGATATATGGAAGTCAGCATCAGACAGAGAAGGTCAACCTTCTCAAGACTCTCGGAAGGTTCAACTATAATGTCTATATGCTTGATGGCTATGTAGATACGTTCTATGGACCGTTGGTTCCGTCGACTGGTCTCCTTTCGACTTTCAGCCTCATGGCATTCAATGACGGCTTCTGCCTCCAGTATCCGATGGAAGGGGATACAGACAGGGTGCTTCCGATGAAGCGTCAGTCAAAGCTGGCCACTGCGTTGAAAGAACATTCCGACTGGTGCTCGATAATGGGAGTACGAGGTGTGGGCGAACTTAACCGAAAGGTGCTTTCGGGAGAGATCATAGGCCTCATAAATCTTTCGGAGGCCCTTCATGAGAGGAAATACGCCGATATCGCGGATCAGATATACGCCCGCAGAGGCAGCGTGAAGATCGTGTTCATCGCCGGACCTTCGTCCAGCGGAAAGACATCGACCTCCAAGAGGCTTGCCCAGCAGTGCAGGATCCTCGGAATGAACCCGCGTGTCATAGAGCTCGACAACTATTTCGTGGAGAGGGAGCAGACTCCGCGTGATGAGAATGGAGAATACGATTTCGAGGCTCTCGGAGCAATGGACCTGGACCTTTTGGGCCGTCAGCTGAATGATCTTCTCGCTGGCAAGGAGGTGGAGATTCCGCGCTTTGACTTCAAGGAAGGCCGCAAATATTTCGAAGGCAACTTCATGCAGCTGCACGAGAAGGACATCCTCATCATGGAAGGCATCCATGCACTCAATCCGGCGATGATTCCTGGTGTTGATCCTTCCAAGGTGTTCCGTGTATATGCTTCGGCGCTGACTTCTCTCTCGATTGACGAGAACAACAACATATCTACTTCAGACAACCGCATGCTTCGTCGCATGATCCGCGACAACCGCACACGTGGAGTCAATCCGGAGAGCACGATCATGCGCTGGCAGAGCGTCCGCCGTGGAGAGAACCGCAACATCTTCCCGTTCCAGGAGAACGCTGACGCAATCTTCAACTCAGCCCACATCTTCGAGCTTCCGGTCCTGAAGTATTATGCCGAGCCGCTCCTGCGCCGCATCCCGCCTCACTCACCGGCATACACCGAGGCATCCCGCATGCTCAAGTTCCTCGATTACATCGTGGCCCTTTCGCCTGCAGAAATCGCCGCTATCCCGCCGACCAGCATCCTCCGCGAATTCATCGCCGGCCAGACGCTCTAGTCTTCGTACGGTTCGTTGAAGGGGAGAAGGAATGGGTTTGTCATGCCCTCTGTGGCCAGGTCTGTGCAAGGGCCGTGGCCCGGGATGACCTTTACCGGTGCCTTGGAGTCGTCCAGAGGGAGGAGTTTCTCGAAGATGCTCTTCATCAGGAGGTCGTAGTCGCCGCCCGGGTGGTCTGTGCGTCCGATGGCGCCTGCGAAGAGGCTGTCGCCGCTGAAGAGGACGCGCTCGGCTGCAGCGAAGAAACAGAGTCCGCCTTTTGAATGGCCAGGAGTCTCTATAACCTTGAATCGGAGGCTTCCCACTTCAATGTCACTTCCTTCAGAAATATATGTGAATGGATGCAGCTCCGGAAGCGGAAGTCCGTAGCATCTGCATACCTCAGGGTTTGTCTTTTCTATAGTGAACATTTCTCCCTCATGTGCATATACAGGGATCTCATACTCTTTTGCGAGTGCCGACATACCATAAATATGGTCAAAATGAGCGTGAGTCAGCATGATGCAGACAGGTTTCAGGCTGCGTTCTGAAACCAATCCGGTGATCTGAGATAGTTCCGATGCAGATGCGCATCCTGGGTCAATGAAAGCACAATATCCTTCCTCATCCCAGACTACGCAGCAGCGTGTCTGGAAGGCGTTGAATGTGAACTGTTGTATATGCATAAGTCAAAAAATCAGTAAAAACACCCAAATTTACATTAAAAATTCGTATGTTTGCTAAATTAATTGTGAAGAAACTATAAAAATACGATAATATGCATATTGCAATCGCAGGTAATATCGGCAGCGGAAAGACGACTCTTACAAAGATGTTGGCTGCCCATTATGGATGGACTCCTAAGTTCGAATCTGTTGATTATAATCCGTATCTTTCTGATTTCTACGAAGATATGGAGAGATGGTCATTCAACCTACAGGTTTATTTTCTCAACAAACGCTTCAAGGATGTCGTGGACATCTCGAAGCTTGATGAGGTGATCATTCAGGA
>JAZOPY010000123.1:0-5256 GCA_045655825.1 Candidatus Cryptobacteroides sp.
TATTATTTACAAACCAATAGGTTTATTTTTATTTCCAAATATCAATATTTTTTAGCAACTTTGTCCCAGACTTAGGAAACCTATCCATTTTAGATCTTGGGTCTAAAAGCAAGATGTGCGTTCGTCAGACAAAGTCTTCCGATCGCTCGCCCCGAAGGGGCTCATCTTGCCCCATTACAGGGTACGCTCCGAAGTCGCTCCTGTCAGACAATAGTCAGGAGATTGTGATAGAGATATAGTTAAACTGTTAGAGGAGGAGAGCATTGTGAGAAAGAACAAGACAGTCAGAATTACATTCCGTATTACGGATGAGGAAGCCATTAATCTTGACACTTTGATGTCACTTGAGGGCTTCAGATCAAGATCGAAATTCATCAGAAAACGCCTGTTCGGTAGGAAAATCCAAAGGCGAAAACTCATCAGTTCCGAGGCGAATATCTGCAAACAGATTGAGATTCTAAGAGCAGACATCAAGAAGATCGGAGTAAATTACAATCAAGTCGTAAAGGCAGTCAATACAGCCGTCAAGCTTAAAGGACGCGACGGCAGACCGGTCGTGTCCACACGTTCAATGGAATATAAACTCAGTGGGATGAAGACACTGATGGAAGGTATACTTGCCAAGGTATGTGAAATCAAAGAAGAACTCACAGCGGACAGTAATGATCAAGAAGACGAAGATCCTGAGCCGACATTTTGTGATAGTGCCAATCAATAATTTTAAACTTAAACTATTATGCAGACAATCATTATTTCGGGACATCTCGCGGCAGACTGTGAGACGTTCCAAAGCAAAGACGACCTTGAAATGGTCAGATTCTCAGTTGCAGTGAACTCACCCAAGATAGGAAGTGAGGACAGCAAGCCAACCTACTACAGCTGCCGGATGAAGAAAAACGGCTCATCAGAACTCTTGAAGAAAGGCAGACACGTATCGGTCACCGGAGAACTACGTGTATCCCTGAATGTCACAGAGACGAAGACCCATCTCAATCTTGATGTCAGGGTCTATAGTCTTGACATATCACCAGGAGTGAAGGATAACTGAATAGAACACACTTATCATATCGATATGGATTCATTACTATGGTAATAGTCATTGCAGATGCTGCTTCAAGTGTTTCTGTCACGGTAGGATACAATGAGCAGAAGGTCTCCGAGGGAACAGCCTCGGTGGCCTATTGCTCTAACATAGAAGATAAGAGTGACCCGATGAAGACATTTCAGCAATATGAGAATGCAAGTGTCCGTACCGAGAAACTGTCATTTCACGCCAGTATAAATCCAGCCCCAGGAGAGAAACTTGACAAAGACAAGATGATTGAGTTTGTCAAGGAGTATATGGAGGGAATGGGTTACGGCAATCAGCCATATATCTTATATAAGCATAACGACATTGATCGGGAGCATTACCATATCGTGTCGGTCAGAGTTGATAAGAACGGCAAGAAGATCAACGATAGTTTTGAAGGTCGAAGAAGTGCAAAATTACTGAAGGAACTGGCAAAGAAGTATGGGTTTACTGTAGGTAAGGCAAACGACTTTAGAAAGAGCGACGCAATCAATGTAAGACGTTTTGATCCGAAAAAGCCAAACTATTCAAGTCAAATTGAATCGCTGATGAGAGATGTGATGAAATACCATTTCACAACTGTCAATCAGTTTCAAGCAGCGATGAAAAGCCTTGGTGTTGAGGTGGTTTTCAAAAGCCGTTGCGGTCGTACAGAAATCAGTTTCTACGGTCTTGACCCTTCTACAGGCAAGAGATGCACTGGGCGAATAAAGGAGAAGAATCTTCATACACCTGTTTACGAACAGATACTTCTTCGTTCCTTCGATTGCGGAAAAAACAAGTGCGACGACGAACGGCAGCGCACCGGAAAGGTCGTGCAGTTCTGTTTCGGCAACGCCACATCGGAAAGGGATTTCCGAAGCCTGCTGGCGAAGTTCGGTATCTCCGTGGAGTTCTCCCGAAATTCGGAAGGCCGTATCTTCGGTGCGACGTTCATCGATCACGAACAGCAGTGCTGCTTCAAGGCAAGTGAATTGAAGGGCATCACTGCGAACGACCTTGACTGTGCAGATCAGCGGTGGCAGGAAAATGATGGTGAAAAGGGGAATGCAGCTTCCGCTGCAGATAATCTGGCAGCCATCGTGATGGCTGCGATAGGTACGGAAAGGAACCGCAGGAGGGATGATGAGGTATATATGAAACAAGGACGCAATAGTCAAGGCCCGAAGCTGTAACGGAGGGAGTTATCTACATATTGTAAGGTTTGTTTGAGAAAAGGATTGAGGAGATGGATGCAAGAACAAAACCTATGTTTTCGATGTTCCTGATGTTGTCAGGAGTCATCTTGATTGTTATTCTATACTATTATGCTTATCCGTTCTGGGTAAGTATCGGGGTGTCATCGACGATGACTGACACGCTGATGATACAGATTTACAGGTCAGGTGTTATGAGTTCACAGATGGCTGCAAGAGGCATCTGTCTGTTCTTCTGTCTGTTGTCATTTGTAGTCCGTTCCGGAAACTCGAAGGACTCAAGTTGGGCGGAGATACTTCTGCCTCTGCTGTCCGGACTCGCGGTATTTATGGCATCTACGTTTCTCGGCAATAGGGGGATGTTTCTGCTGGCTTCTTTTACCGGATATGTGATGTTTCTGGCAGGGTCAGTACTTCTCGGTAGGAAGTTCCGTAGTTTCAATGCCAATCTGCCGGATTATTGGGATACATTCGAGCAATGTGAAGAGCTGATCGAGAATGATCTGAGTGTGAACATTCCGTTCCGGTATCAGTATAAAGGAAAGATCCGTGACGGTTATGCCAATGTAGTCTCGCCACAGCGTGCCACCTTGATTCTCGGAATTCCCGGGAGTGGCAAGACCGCAGCCATATACCGCCATTTCATCCGTCAGATGTTAAGTAAGGGATATGCCTTGTTTGTCTATGATTACAAATATCCTGACCTTACGAAGATAGTGCTTAATGAGCTGCTGGACCATTACCACTGCTTCAAGGTGAAGCCTAAGTTCTATGCGGTGAACTTTGATGATCCAGTCCATTCGCACCGCTTCAATCCGATACACCCACGTTATCTGAAGGATCCTATCGACAGTACGGAGGTCGCTGAGATCATAATGAGCAATGTAAGCAGAGGCAAGGAAAAGAAGGAGGATTTCTTCTCTACTTCTGCTGTATGCTACGTGGATCTCCTTATATGGTTTCTGAGGATATACGACGAAGGTAAGTACTGCACATTTCCCCATCTGATCGAGCTGATGGGTCAGGATTACAGAGATGTATTTGAAGTGCTGAAGCAGTTTGACGAACTGGAAGTTAAGAGAAACACGTTTGCTGATGCCATCAAAGACAAGGCTTTCGAACAACTTCAGGGACAGATCGCTTCAGCCAGAGTCCCTTTGAACAGATTCGCATCAAAGACACTATACTGGACTCTGTCGGGAGATGATTTCAGCCTGGACATCAATAATCCGGATGACCCGAAGATCATCTGCGTCGGTAACAATCCGATGAGACAGTCAATCTATGGAACAACGCTGGCCATACTGACCTCACGACTGTTCAAGATGATAAACAAGCCTGGCAGGATGCATAGTGCCGTACTGATAGATGAGCTTCCAACCATCCTTCTCAAAGGGCTGGACCACCTTATAAATACTGCCAGGTCAAACATGGTGGCAACTGTTCTCGGTGCACAGGACAAGACGCAACTGGTCAAGGATTATGACAAGAAGGAGTCAGATGTGATCTTCAATACCGTCGGAAATGTATTTGCCGGAGCGGTGAAGGGCAGTACTGCCGAGACTCTGTCAAAGTCATTCGGCAAGGAAGAGAGGGAGACAAGGTCGTACCAGGAAAGCGACATCAGCGATCACGTGACGTACTCCTACCAACTCAAGGACGTACTACCGGCTCATAAGATAGAATCTTTATCACAGGGAACCTTCTGCGGTTACGTCGCTGATACCTTCAAGCAGAAATTCAATCCGAAGATATTCTGCGGAGAAGTGATATTGCCTCCTCCAGCAGAACATAACGAGGACATACCAAAAATCCTCAACCTGCCCGAGGACAAGATTGAGGAAGAAATCACAAATAAC
This sequence comes from Candidatus Cryptobacteroides sp., assembly GCA_045655825.1. Classification (GTDB taxonomy): domain Bacteria; phylum Bacteroidota; class Bacteroidia; order Bacteroidales; family UBA932; genus Cryptobacteroides. The sequence goes on from JAZOPY010000123.1 coordinate 4,128, forward strand.
TACCTCCGTATCAAGAGGGAGATAGTCAATCTTATAAGAGATGAATTATCAAAATCCAGGAGTTAGATTCTATTCATCCTCCTTTACCCAGCGCCATTCGAATTTATATCCTGCAGCTTTGGCCATCTTCTCCATCTCTGACATCTTGCAGTCATCTGATTGGAACCAGCGTCTCATTATATGACGGTCAACATTGCACATCGCAGCCAGCTGAGCACCTGTGATGCCCAGTTCAGCCAGATACTTACGGATTCCGCTGAGTCTCGGTCCGGTCTGCATCTCGATAGGAGTCCTCTGCCTCTGTGGTATCACAACAGATGATTTCTTTGCCACATCCGGGGTCTCTTGGTTCAATTTATCAGACATAATTATCTCTTAATTTGGTTTTCTAAAATATAATTCTTTTCTTTGCGTGGTATTATTTTATTACCAATAGGTATAATACAATAACCAGCAAAGAAACCATTATCACCAATAGGTTAGTGATATAGCACAAAGTTATATAAAATTCGATTAAATGCGATAGAATTAGACGAAATTTCATCAAAATGTTCGATAATCCAATATATAACTACCCGATTGACCTTCTTCTTGAGCACCTTGGATGCAAGGAGGAAGGCAAAGGAATGTACTATTCTCCATTAAGAAATGAGACGACACCATCATTGCACGTGAACAAACGTGACAATGTATGGTACGATCACGGAGCCGGCATCGGAGGAACAAACGTACAGCTGATAATGGCCGTCAAGAAATGCAGTAAAGAAGAAGCGGAGTCATACATCAAAACACTTGATCCTGCTGCAGCCAGCAGAACAGAATCAATCTCAAAACCCGAATCTGCTCCGACCACAGAAATCATAAAGGTAAAGCCCATCTGTAGCTATTACCTCAAGAAGTACCTTGAAGAGAGGAAGATTCCTATAAGCATAGCAGACAAATACTGCAAAGAAGTCATCCTAAGAAACCACGTAAAAGGGAAAGATTACACGACTTTGGGGTTTGAGAACAATGCTGGAGGCTATAATCTAAGCGCGCCGTATGGATTCAAATCGTGCAGCAAAGGAGGTATAACAACCATAAATACCGAAGGCAAACGGACGGTAATGCCGTCAACCAGAGCCGTGTC
>JAZOPY010000124.1:0-25510 GCA_045655825.1 Candidatus Cryptobacteroides sp.
ACATGGGCATTCGAGGCTTCAATCCTCCGCGAGGTTGTTCTCGAGGCTTACGGCATCGCTGACGCTACTCAGTTCACTATGGGTATGTATCAGTATGACCTCAACTGGTCATGCATCGGACAGCTTCCTTGCAAGACTTTCGCACAGAAGGATGCTGGTGAGCTCGAGCCAATGCTTACAGTAACTCTTCCGTAATCAAATCAAAACATTTATAAGACATGAAATTCAATCGTTTCCTTTTGGCACTCATCGTGCCGGCAATGATTCTCGGCTGCGAGAAGCCTGAGACCCCACAGCAGGAAGATCCGAAACCGGAACCACCGGTTGATAAGCCTGTAACTCCTACTCCAGAGCCTGAAATCCAGCTTGCTCCTGAGATCAAGAGCGGTGACTGCGTTCTCGCTCCTAACAAGTATGCTGAGGAGTTCGTGAAGAATGTAACTTATGCAGACCGTGACTACACATATTCAGTAGTTCTTGACTACCACGGCGGTTACAACGGACAGCTCGCTGAGGGCGAGTCAGTAAACGGTGACAAGTCAAGCGAGTACACCATCAGATGGGAGGCAAACGAGGCCGAGGGCAAGCTTCAGCTCGAGCTTTCTGAGCAGGAGACTGGCTGGTCAATGACCAAGGAGATCACTGCAGGTTCAAACTATGTGGACATCAACAACCTTACTCCAAACGTTCATTACACATACAAGGTGTCTTCAATCGACAACGGTACAGTAATGACAGAGGGTAACTTCACCACATACGGCCACATCCGTCAGGTGTTCTTCAAGACACGTGTACGTAACGGCCGTGACATGGGTGGCTGGCTTACTTACGGCGGCAAGATGGTGAAGTATCACAAGATCTACCGTACAGGACGTTGGGAGAGCAGCACAATGGCAAACAGCGGAAAGAAGGCTATCATCGCCGAGGGTATCAAGGCTCAGCTCGACCTCCGCAACACAAGCGACGTGCTTGATGCTCCTGCAATCGACGGAATGGACTTCTGCGCACCTCTCATCGAGACAGGTGGTGACTCTATGCTCAAGGCTGAGAAGGGTGACAAGACACGTCAGTGCATGCAGTTCATCATCGACTGTGTGAAGGCTGACAAGCCGGTGGTTTACCATTGCTCGCTCGGTCGTGACCGTACTGGTACTCTCGGTATGATCATCCTTGGTCTCCTCGACGTTGTTGAGGGTGACATCTCAAAGGAGTATGAGGTTACCTACTTCTCTCCAAGAGGTTGGTCTATCGCATCTTCAGAGACTTACAAGACATTCCAGAACCTCCGCACAACTTGGGCTTACAAGCCAGCTGCTGAGTACATCTGGGCAGGTAAGTACCCTAACGCAACTTATGAGTTCGTTGATGATGTGAACTCTCCAGACTACACTCCATTCTCAGTACGTATCGAGAAGTATCTCCTCGACATCGGAATCTCACAGGCAGACATCGACACATTCCGTGAGCTCATGCTTACTGAGCCTTACGCTGACCTTACTCCAGCAACTCCAGCTGAGTAATTCCAGGATGGCATAATATAAAAGGGATGGCAATTACTGCCATCCCTTTTTGTGTGCAAACCTAACGTATTGTGTATCAGTATAATATATGAACTACGTTCTGCATTTTGGCGGAACGTAGTTTGCGTAAGTCGCTAAGCGCTAGGCTCTTATGTTTTACGCCTGTGGCAGGAAACCCTTCTCGATGAGCTTCTCTGCGATCTGGACTGCGTTTGTTGCTGCTCCCTTGCGGAGGTTGTCAGCCACGCACCAGAAGTTGAGGCCGTACTTCACTGAAGGGTCGCGGCGGAAGCGTCCCACGAACACGTCGTTCTTGCCCCACGCGTAGAGAGGCATAGGATATACGTTGTTTGCCGGGTCGTCCTGGAGAGTTACACCAGGCATCTCCTCCATCATTCTGCGCACGTCTGCGAGGTCGAAGTCGTTCTCGAACTCGAGGTTGATGGACTCTGAGTGACCGCCCTGTACAGGTACGCGCACTGTTGTAGGGGATACTCCGATGCTGTCGTCGGCGAAGATCTTGTGTGTCTCGTTGACCATCTTCATCTCCTCTTTTGTGTAGCCTGTCTCAAGGAACGAGTCGATGTGAGGAAGGATGTTCTGGTCGATAGGGTGTGGATACACTGCAGGGTATTCTCCCCAGACACCGCCCTCGCGCTCAACTGTCATCTGATCCATTGCCTTGTAGCCTGTTCCTGTCACTGACTGATATGTTGACACGACTACTCTCTTGATCTTGTATGCCTTGTGGAGCGGCCAGAGCGGGAGGAGCATCTGGATTGTCGAGCAGTTAGGGTTTGCGATGATGTAGTCAGACTCCTCGATCACGTCGCCGTTCACTTCAGGAACCACGAGCTTCTTGGTAGGGTCCATTCTCCACTGTGATGAGTTGTCCACCACGCGGGTTCCAACCTCTGCGAACTTAGGTGCAAGCTCCGCAGATGTGCTGCCACCTGCCGAGAAGAGTGCGAGGTCCGGACGTGCTGCAATAGCGTCTTCAGCGCTCACTACAGTCCACTCCTTTCCCTGGAATGTTATCTTACGTCCGACCGACTTTGCCGAAGCTACAGGTATGAGCTCCGTTACAGGGAAGTTTCTCTCTGCGAGAACTTCCAGCATTCTTGTGCCAACCAATCCTGTGGCACCTACTACTGCTACTTTCATATTTTCGTGTGTTATTATTTCTATTTATCGTTTATTCTCTCTAGTGCTTTTGCGAAGGTAGTGCAGAAATATGAAAATATGTCCACACGTGTGCTCTATTATTTTTGGCGTTGCGCGTAATGTGTTGAAAATCAGTGGGTTCTTGGTTTTGCCTGCTGCCATTTGCAGCAGGCAAAACTATCGAACTTGCTGATTGGTAATATGTTACGTGAAACACTTTTGTTGTCAGTCTATTATAAAGCTGCTGCGAGGTCGGCGATCAGGTCATCGACGTTTTCGATGCCGACTGACAGGCGGAGCATGTTAGGGTACACGCCCGCTGCGACCTGCTCTGCCGGGCTGAGCTGCGAGTGGGTTGTCGATGCTGGGTGCACGATGAGTGACTTTGCATCTCCCACGCTGCCCACATGCAGGATGAGCTCAAGCTTAGTCACCAGCGCTGCAGCTGCCTCGAAGCCTCCCTTTACGCGGAATGTGAGCACGCCGCCGAAGCCGTGCTTTAGGTATTTGCAGGCCAGGTCGTGGTACTGGTTGCTCTTCAGACCAGGGTAGTTCACGCTCTCTACAGCCGGGTGCTTCTCGAGGAACTCTGCTACTGCAAGGGTATTTGCACAGCAACGCTCTGCTCTGAGCGACAAGGTTTCCAGACCCTGAAGCATCAGGAACGAGTTGAACGGTGACGGTGCAGGGCCGATGTTGCGGAGGCCGTCTACGCGAACTCGTCCGGCGAAAGCTGCATCACCGAATACTTCCTTGTATACAAGTCCATGATAGCTCTCTGATGGTGCTGCCAGAAGCGGATACTTTTCAGGAGTCCAGTCGAAGTTTCCTCCGTCCACAACCACTCCTCCGAGTGCTGTTCCGTGTCCGCATATCCACTTTGTAGCAGAATGCACAGACACGTTACATCCCCAGTCGAACGGACGGAAGAGGTAACCTCCCATGCCGAAGGTATTGTCCACCATCACGCACACTCCCTTGCGGCGGGCCATCTCCACGATCTGCTCATAGTCCGGAATGTTGAACGCCGGATTGCCGATGTTCTCAAGGAAGATCGCTTTTGTGCGGTCGTCTACCAATGCCTCCAGGTCAGATACATGGTCACTTGCCGCAAAGCGCACCTCGATGCCCATGTCACGAAGTGTGATTGCGAACATTGTGAATGTGCCGCCATAGAGATATGGCTGTGCCACGATGTTGTCTCCCGGGCCACAGATGTTGGTGATGCTCAGGAATACTGCCGACTGGCCGGAAGCGGTAGCGCACGCCGCCACACCGCCCTCCAGGGCCGCCATCCTCTTCTCAAACACGTCGGTAGTCGTGTTGGTGATACGTGTGTATATGTTGCCCGGACGCTTCAGCTCGAAGAGCTCCGCGCCGTACTCCATGCTGTCGAATGTATATGCAGTGCTCTGGTAGATAGGCACGGCCGTACCTTTCGAAACAGGATCTATCTCCTGTCCCGCCCTTACCTGCAATGTCTCAAATTTATAATTCTTTGCCATAAAGCTTTATTGTCAAATATGGTAATTCACTTAATTTGCTGATAGTCAATACTTTCCTTTTATAGGGGTCGGAAAAATAACCGACCCTTAAATAGGTAATTTATTGAAAGTCAGTGATTTGTCTGGCTTGTGGTTTTGTCTGAGAATGTGTATTACATTATGATGTCGTTCAACACGCCCGAAGCTGTCTGGTAGGCTCCTGCGCCGGCTCCCTGGATTACCAGCGGTGATGGGTAGAAGTCGGTCTGGATGAGTGCGGCGTTGTCTGTTCCGCAGAGGTTGAACAGCGGGTGTGTGCTGTCGATGGACTCAAGTCCGATCTTGGCCTTGTAGCCGAATGGCGCCTCGGCATCTTTCACAAGCGAAGCCACGAATCTCTGACGAAGACCCTTTGATGCGGCCTCTGCATAACGGGTTGCAAACATAGCCTCATTCTCTGCAAGCTTTGCATAGAACGAATCCACGTCTCCCTCGAAGAACTCTGCAGGAAGCAGTGGAGATATCTCCACATCCTTCTCATCAATGCCCACTCCTGCCTCACGGGAGAGGATCAGCAGCTTGCGGAGAACGTCGCGTCCGCTCAGGTCAAGGCGTGGATCCGGCTCAGTGTAGCCTGCGTCCTGCGCTCTCTTGACTACCTCTGCGAATGTGCCGCCCTCTCCTCCAGCATAGTTGCTGAAGATGTAGTTCAATGTGCCGCTCAAGACAGCCTCGATACGCACGATCTCGTCACCGCTGTGCACGCTGCGTGAAATTGACTCCAGAATAGGGAGTGCAGCTCCTACGGTGGTTTCATAGCGGAGGGTCGCTCCGATCTCGATGGCAGCCTCCTTCAATGCAGCATAGTGCTTGTATGGCGCTGAGAATGTGATCTTGTTACATGCAACCACAGAGTAGCCTCTCTTGAAAAGGTTCATGTACTTGAAGGCGATGTCAGCTGAAGCTGTACAGTCAACGAACACCGAGTTTTCGAGAGTCAGTGTCGCCAGCTGTGTGAAGTATGCCTCGTCAGCAGCGTTTTCTCCGGTTGCGAGCTGTTCTGCTATGTTGTCAAGTGAAAGTCCGTTCTTGTCAAGGATGAACCTGCGGCTGTTCGCCAGTCCGCACACATGAAGGCGGCGTCCTGTGCGTGCCTCGATCTTCTCCCTGTTCTTTCCGATGATGTCCACAAGAGCCTTTCCAACGACTCCGTAGCCCGCGATGAAAAGATGGATGTCCTTTCCGCTGCGACGGTCAAAGAACTCGTTGTGGATGGTTCTGATGGCGGCGTCAGCGTCAGACGATGATATGATCACCGAGATATTGCGCTCCGATGAACCCTGAGCGGTTGCTCTGACCGGGATGCTGTTGCGTCCGAGGGCCGCAAGCATCTTTCCTGTCGCTCCGCTCTGATTGAGCACGTCGTCTCCGACCAGACACACGATAGAGTAGCCCTTTTCGACCTTCAGAGGATTGAGCTTGCCGAGCGAAATCTCGTATGCGAAGCATCTGTCGGCAGCTTCACGTGCCTTCTCAGCATCCTTCTCTGCAACTGCAATACACATTGTGTGCACTGAAGATGCCTGAGTAATGAGGATGATGTTTATGTCGTTCTGACTGAATGTTTCGAACAGACGGCTGGAGAAGCCTGGAATGCCGACCATGCCGCTACCCTCGAGGGACAGCAATGCGATGTTGTCGGAATTGGATATTCCAATCACCGAATCCTTGCTGCGAGGCGGGTGCTTCTCGATAAGCGTTCCGGAAGCCTGAGGGTCGAATGTGTTCTTGATGTAGATAGGAATGCCCTCTGCCACAACAGGCTGGATTGTAGGAGGGTAGATCACCTTCGCTCCGAAGTGAGAAAGTTCCAGCGCTGCCTTATATGATATGTTGCTGATGGTGCGTGCTGTCGGAACTACCTTAGGGTTTGAGGTCATCATGCCAGGAACATCAGTCCAGATCTCCAGCACGCGGGCCTTGCAGCCGACTGCATAAAGCGCAGCTGTGTAGTCGGAGCCGCCGCGGCCGAGGGTCGTGGTGCGGCCCTGCTTGTCGGATGCGATAAATCCCGGAAGCACGAAGAGCTGAGTGATCGGGTTGTTCTCGACCATCTCGTTCACGCGTGAATATGTCTTCTGCACATCCACGATGTTCTTGTCGCCCTTGGCTACGGTGCGGATGATCTTTCTCGAGTCTATCCACTTTGTCGAGATGCCGATCGAAGCGAGCTTTGTGGCAAGGATCTTAGTCGACCATAGCTCACCGAATCCCTGGATGGCGTCAAGGCTGGCAGGGGAGAGCTCGCCAAGGAGGAACACTCCCTGTGCGATGCTTCTGAGCGAATCGAAGAGTGAATCGCATACCTCCTGTGACTCCGCCTGCTTTTCAAGCGGAAGGAAGTCGCGTATGATGACATGGTGCTTCTCCTGCAGCTGGTCGATGAGGGCCATGTAGCTCTCGTCGCGCTGTGAGGCAAGCGTACCTATCTTGATGAGGGTGTCGGTGCAACCGCTGATGGCAGACGATACCAGAATGGTCCTGTCACGGTCCACGGCATTGGCAACGATGTCAACGACCTTGGCCATATTCTCTGCATTGGCTACCGATGAGCCTCCGAATTTTAATACCTGCATATAGTGCTATGTTTAGATGTCTGTAAGGAGATTCCCACGCTTCGCTCGGAATGACGTGTAGTCTGACGTATGGTTACTTTGTTATTTGCGTCATTGCGAGGCTCGCAGAGCCGTGGCAATCTGCTATGGTAATAATGGTTCAATGATTTCAGTGAGCTGGTCGTTCTCCAGAAGGAAGCCGTCGTGGCCGAACTTCGAAGTGATCTCGTAGTATTTCGCTCCCGGGATGCATGATGCGATCAACTTCTGCTCCTCGACAGGGAAAAGTCTGTCGCTGTCGATGCCTATGATTGTGCAGTCTGACTTGATCGTGCCTAGTGCCTTCTCAACTCCGCCGCGTCCGCGTCCGACATTGTTGCTGTTTACCGATCCGCAGAGATAGTAGTATGAGTAGGCGTCGAATCTGTCCGAAAGCTTCTTGCCCTGGTATCTCTGGTATGATCCCGCCCTGTCGGCGAACATGCAGTCCTCTTCCTTCTCCCACTGGGTCGTGTTGTATCCTTCGTAGCTTCTGTATGAGATGAGGGCAATGCTTCGTGCACATCTGAGACCGATCTCGCCGCCTTTGAGCGAAGCGCATTCGCGGAATGTCGGATCAGTCTCAAGGGCCATCTTCATTGACTCGTTATAAGCCGTAAGCCATGGAGTCACGCGAGCTCCGCAAGCTATATATACCGCAGTCTTGATCACTTCCGGCTCCATAATCGACCACTCCACAGACTGGAATCCGCCGATGGATCCTCCCACCATCAGGTCGATATGATCTATGCCCAGATGTCTGCGAACAAGGTCATTTGCGCGGACTATATCGCGGACAGTGACTGCCGGAAAGTCAAAGTAATATGGCTTTCCGGTTGCCGGATTCTCGGTTGCCGGGCCGGACGATCCGTAAGCCGAGCCGAGCATGTTGGCGCACACTACGAAATATTTCTCCGTGTCGAAAAGCTTTCCCGGTCCCACAAGCTCAGGCCACCAGTCCTGGGCATCAGAGTTGGCTGTGAGTGCATGGCAGATCCAGATGACCTTGCGTTGGTCGCCTTTCTGCCACTCTTGCTCCGAACAGTGGTATACCACCTTCAGCCCGCTGATGCTTCCTCCCGCCTCAAATTCAAACTCTTCCTCGTGTATATATTCGCATTTGATCATTGTTCATTCCTATGTTAAGATTGCCACGCTTCGCTCGCAATGACGTGGTTGCTTCGCTCGCAATGACGTGTGTTGCTTCGCTGCAATGACGTGCTTTCTTTTCGGTCTTAGTCTAATGATTACCACGTCATTGCGAGGAGCACAATGTGCGACGTGGCAATCCTTCGACAAAACGCACAAAGATACGTCAAATTCTCCGTTTCTGTGAGTACAAAGATGATATAATAGAAGAATATATACAATAGTTCCAAAAAAATCGGAAAAATATTCTAAATTTGCTAAAAATCTGATTGATATCAGAATATTATTCTGTAAAAGTGTTGATATTTTAGATATATTTTACTGAATATACATTCTGGATATCCGTTCGGGATTTACCGGGTTTTCCGGACAGGAAATAGTAATATGGAAAAATTAGACAGGACGGACATACTTATTCTGCGCGAATTGCAGAAGGATGCCACTCTGACCACCAAGGAGCTGGCCGCTCGCGTGAACCTTTCGCCGTCTCCTGTATTTGAAAGACAGAAGAGGCTGGAGAAGGAGGGCTACATCAAGAGATATGTGGCTGTTGTCGACCCCATCAAGGCCGGCAACGGGCTAATGGTTCTTTGTAACGTGCGCCTGAAGCATCACAGCAAGGAATACAGCCAGCAGTTCACCTCGGTGATAGCTGTAATTGATCAAGTGGTCGAATGTTTTAATACTTCGGGCGAATATGACTATCAGCTGAAGATTTATGCACGGGATATGCAGGACTATCAGAACTTTGTTCTGGGCACTCTCGGCGACCTGGATTGCATAGGCTCGCTGCATAGCATCTTTGTCATAGGAGAAGTCAAAAACACATTATCGGTGCCGGTTAAAGCTTAACAAGAATATGATAACAACATTAATAATACTTTTAGTTTCAGCCATCTTGTTCGTCAGCGGAAAGGTCCGCTCTGACCTTGTGGCTATATGCGCTCTGCTGGCCCTTCTTCTGGCCAACATAATAACTCCGGCAGAAGGACTTGCCGGCTTTTCAAACACGACCGTGATAATGATGGTCGGACTGTTCATAGTAGGAGGCGGCATCTTCCAGACAGGACTTGCCAAGATGATCGGCAGCAAGGTCATGGTGCTTGCCGGCAACAGCCCGCTGCGACTGTTCCTGCTGGTCATGATAGTGACAGCCGCAATAGGAATGTTCGTCAGCAACACGGGAACCGTTGCCTTGATGCTTCCTATCGTGGTCAGTATGGCAGCCGCTTCCGGCACGTCATCACGCCGTCTGCTTATGCCTCTGGCCTTTGCCAGCAGCATGGGAGGTATGATGACCCTGATCGGTACTCCTCCAAACCTTATCGTCAGCGATACGCTTGCGACAAACGGATATGAGCCTCTCAGCTTCTTCTCGTTCCTGCCGGTAGGTCTTATCACCCTTGGAGTCGGCATTGTGGTGCTTCTTCCCTTGACCAGGATGTTTCTCGTACCGAAAGGCAAGGCCAAGGACAATAAGAAGACAGGCAAGTCGCTGAAGGACCTGGTCAATGAATATGGTCTCACTCACAACCTTTTCCGTGTGCAGATCAAGGATGAGGAATCAAAGGCCATAGGACAGACACTTGCGGATCTGAACATCTACAGAGAATACGGAATCAATGTCCTCGAACTCAGACGCAGTGCCGGACAGAACCGCTTTGTCCGTACGGTCAACCAGAAGCTTGCCTCACCAGACCTGATCTTGAAGGAAGGAGATGTGCTTTATCTTTCGGGTGAAATCGAGCATATCCAAAAATTCGTTCATGACTATTCGCTTCGCCTGCTTGACAACCATACGGATGAGATCGACGGAAGTTCGTCAAACCCGTCACTTGATTTCTTTGATATCGGAGTCGCTGAGATTCTCATAATGCAGTCAACTTCAATGACCAATCACACTGTGGCAGAGGTGGGATTCAGAAGCAAATTCGGAGTCAATATCCTTGGAATCCGCCGTCATCAGGAATACATCCTTCAGGATCTCGCCACTCAGAAGATTCATGAAGGCGATGTGCTGCTGGTACAGGGAGCATGGAGCGACATCGCCCGCCTGAAGAACGAGTCTCAGAACTGGGTGGTGCTCGGTGAACCATTGCAGGAGGCTGCCAAGGTAACCTTGGACTACAAAGCCCCGATAGCTGCCCTTATCATGATTGCCATGATTGTGGCAATGGTGGTGGAGAGCATTCCGGTGGCTCCTGTCACGGCAGTCCTTGTGGCTGCAGTGCTGATGGTGGTGACAGGCTGTGTGCGTAGTATGGAGGCAGCCTATAAGACCATCAACTGGCAGACCATCGTTCTCTTTGCGGCCATGATGCCGATGTCTACAGCCCTCGAGAAGACCGGGGTTTCGGAACTTCTTACATCATCGTTGGTTGAAGGTCTTGGCGTGACGGCGCCTCTGCTTCTGCTTGGTATAGTCTATGCGGCGACCTCGGTGATGACCATATTCATCAGCAACACGGTGACTGCCATGCTTATGGCACCGATCGCCCTGCAGTGTGCGGAAGGAATAGGAGTCAGTCCGGTTCCGTTCATGTTTGCTGTGACTGTGGCGGCCAGCATGTGTTTCGCATCACCGTTCTCTACTCCGCCTAATGCCCTGGTCATGTCGGCCGGACAGTATTCATTCAAGGACTACCTGAAGGTGGGTCTTCCGCTCCAGGTGATTATGGGTGTAGTGATGGTCCTTGTCCTCCCGCTTCTATTCCCATTCTAAAATAATCGTTATGAAACGCCTGTTTGTTATCCTGCTTCTTATGCTCTCAAGCGTGTTTACCGGCTTGACATCCGAGACCACTGGTAGTGACGGTCATATCTATCGTGGCAGATACGCCAACTACTCGGACATCATCTACACATGGGATGGCGAGCACCTGTACAGGGGTAAATTTTCCAACTACTCAGACATTCTGTATACTTGGGACGGCAAGCATCTGTATAATGGAAAGTATAAGAATTACTCCGATATAATCTATACCTGGGACGGCAAGCATATCTATCGAGGTAAGTTTGCCAACTATTCCGACATTCTGTTCACGTACGATGGAAAGCATCTGTATAACGGAAAGTTCGCTAACTATTCCGATATCATTCTGACGTTCGATGCTCCGGTACCTGTGATCGTGATGCTGTTGTCGGTGCTGTAAAAATTAAGGCGCTGTTTCCAAAACAGCGCCTTTTTGTTTGCTTATGCCTGAAGCCATTTGTGCTTCTCTACACTGTAGATCGGAACGAATGGAAGGAGGATAGGGGTCTTCTTGATATATGCCTGATACTCAGGGTCTGCACCATATGCTCCGTTCTGACGGATCTCAAGTCTGCGTGCTCCGCTGAACATCACGTAGACGATGCCGATGTAGCCGATTGCTGCGATGACCCACTGCCATGCTGTGCAGCATGCTCCGAAGCATACGATGAACGATCCGGTCCAGATAACGAGCTCGCCCAGATAGTTAGGGCAGCGGACCAGTCTGTACACTCCAGTGTCGACAAATCTGTGCTTGTTGATCTTCTTCGCAGCACTTTTCTGGGCGTCAGCAACAGCTTCGAGCAGCACTCCCAATGCCATCATGCCGGCTCCAATCCATACCCATACTTCATTTACAGGAACACCTGCAGCCTTGTTTGCAAGGAAGAATGCCACCGGACTCACCTGTCCCACATACAGCAGTGCGCAGAAAATCCAAACGGTGATCACAACAAACAATGGCTTCTTTTTAGCCGCATCAGGTCCGTAGAGAATCTTCTTGTACTCCGGCGACCTCTTTTCCCTGGTGAGCAGGTAAAGTCCGAGTCTGCAGCCGAAGATGAACATCACCGCGCACATGAGTGCCGTCGGCAGAGTGATGACATCCTTGAAGATTACGGCAAGGGTTACAGCCAATGCTGAAACACCAAATCCATAGCCGATGCTGAAAAAGTAGATGAAATAGATCCATCCAAGTCCTGAAACCGCCATCGAAACGGCGAGAAGAATGAGTAGGTAATTCATAATCTTATTCTATATATTTAACTTTGGTCTTATCTCGTGATTTTGCATCCGGAGATTCGTCTGCATAACCCAGGCCGATGCACAAGCAGAATTCATACCCATCGCTGAATCCTAGTTTCTCCAAAATCGGATTGCAGGCCTCGTTGCCCATGATGAACCTTACCGGCATTCCGAGGCATATCGAGCCTACGCCCATCGACCATGCCGAGAGCATGATGTTCTGCGAGAGCAGTCCCACATCGTATGCCGAGAACGGGTATGACGGGTCGCGTGCGAGGAATACCATCACAGGGGCATCTCTGAAACAGCCTTTGACTGCTTCCGCCTTCATGTCCGGATTGCCTGCAGCCATCATCTCCTTGATCTCTTCCATGATGACAGGGTTGTCAACCACGCGCACCTCCCATGACTGTCTGTTCTGTCCGTTCGGCGCATTGATTCCGCACTCCATGATGATGTCGAGAGTGTCCCTGCCGACAGGGATCTGCTTGTACTTGCGGATGCTGCGGCGAGCCATGATGGTCTCGATGGTGCTGTTTTCCTGTGACTGAGTCTCTTCTGCCTGCTGGCATGTCTGGTTGTTCTGGCAGCATGAAATCGCAGTTGTCAAACCTACTGCCGCTGCAATAATCTGTAAAGTTTTCATAATTATCTGGTTTTAAGTTTTATCAATGTAATCTCCGGTCTAGCCCCGATCCGGGCAGGGAATAGCGTCTCTCCCAGTCCTATGTTTACATACAGGTTCTGCTCTCCCTTGGTGTATAAGCCGCGGTACTGATCGAACATCAGACTGCTGGGACACCATCCGAAGATCGAAAGCTGCATTGCGTGGGTGTGGCCGGAAAGGGTGAGAGGGTAGTCTTGCCCCACGATCTCATCATCCCAATGCATGGGGTCGTGGCTGAGCAATATGCGGAACATGCCCTCAGTGCCCTCAGATGCCTTCGGAAGGTCGCCCTTTGATGGAAAATGTTTTGATGGAGATGTGTTTTCGACACCGATTACGGCAATGGAATCCTGGCAGCGATGGATGATGGCGTGCTCGTTGAGGAGCAGATTCCAGCCGATCTCCCTCTGTTTTTCCATGAGTTCCTTCCGATACTTGTCTTTAGTTTCCTGTGATGTGTTTGCTGCGTACAAGCTGTAGTCATGGTTGCCGAGGATGGATATGACTCCGTCTTTGGCCTTCATGCTTCCGAGTATGTCTGAAAGCGTATATAGTTCATCCGGACCAAGAGTCATGAGGTCTCCTGTGAATGCTATCAGGTCTGGCTCAAGTGCATTTATCATGTCTGCTGCTTCGGCCAGCCTTTTTTCGCGTCCGACAAATGAACGGGCATGAATGTCAGAAATATGGACTATACGGTATCCGTCAAATGCTTCCGGAAAATCCTTAAAGGTCAATTCCACCTCGGTCACCTCGAAACGGTTCCTTCCGATGAAAGCCCCGTATGCAATCAGAAGCGGAGGCAGCACCAGCGACCATAGTCCCCAAAAAAAGGCCTTCTTGAAGGTCACCCATCCCGCCAGACTCAGCAGCCCGCACACAACCGCATCCAGCGCTGCCAGCACAAGACAGCACAAGAACGTGATCATAATGGTCGCCATTGCTTCAGTAGCCATAATCCTTTGGTTGTAAGTCGTATATGTGAGCCATCTCCCGCCCACCAATGCAAATATAATGAAAAATGTGGACCGGTGCGCTGGAGGTCAGTAATTCCTACACTCCCGTCATCCTTTATGATGATCAGTTTCTACGTAAAAACGCCATCCAAGATGTTCGAAGGGTAAGCTTTTCTGTTCGAAAGGCAAAGATTTGAGCCCTTCGAACAGAAATCCTAGCCCTTCGAACAGATAGGCATATACAAAAATCCCCCTCGGGAACCGAGAGGGATCATGTGCTCCGGAACTGACATTATATCAGGTAATGCTTCTTGACAAGGTGCAAAAGAAAAAATCTCTTACTGACAGTGAAATATCCTTGTTAAAGAAATTGAAATTTATAGAGGGACGTAAACCGAATTTCTTCTTATCTGATAAAGTTGTAAAATTGACAGAAGACGAAAAGCTGAAAGCAGATTATATAAAGAACAAGAGCTTTGGTGATGATTATTACCGGGATTTAATACTTAAATACATAAGAAAGTACCACGGAGCAACAAAAGATGACATAAGTGCACTGGTTCTTAACCTTCTTTCCCCTATTTTGAGTTCAAAACAGAAGGCAAGCAAGGTGACAAATCTATTGAGCTCATTAAGAATAAGAGGGCTGATAGAATATAAAGGAGGATTCTGGGTGTTGAAAAATTAAACGCATTAAATGCTTATTTAAAAGACTCTTGGTTCTAAGTTATTGATATACAGTGATTATTGGCTTTGAATTTTAAATGGTATTGAAGATATGTCAAGGATGTGTTCCATATCTATGCAAACGAAAAATCATGATAGTAACTAATTTTCATGTTATAGTAGCCATATTTATGATGTAATTTACTTGTTGAATAAGTGATTTTATGAGTTTTTGTTGAAGACGATGTATCTTTTTGTATGAAAAAGTATTTTACAACACCAGAGTATAAACGCTTCAATACCGCTCGTTCGAACGAACGAGCGGTATCGTAGGCGTAAAAGAGTAGGTAGTTCCATCAAAGAAGAAAGGAGGCATTCCTAAATGTACATGGAAAGAAGTAAGGCCTATTGAACGGAAGACAGAATAGTGTTGGTTTGGTATCTCACAAAAAACATATATTTTTGTGGTTTCAAATTAACCTATGCAGAAAATAACTCCAAATATAGTAGATGGTATTGCGCATTCAGACTTGAAGTGTTTTCGAACTCTGTATGATGCATACTACTCATATCTATGCGGATTGGCTGTCAGTTATATTCACGATTTTAACAAAGCTCAGGAACTGGTAAATGATGTATTTGTTCGTGTATGGGAACATAGGGCTCAACTTAAGCATCCGCCGCTTCCATATTTGATATCTGGAGTTCGTAATGCTTGCTATAACTACCTTCGAGACACAAAAAAAGCCAGCGAAATGACACTGGTGCTTATGGAGCGTCTGCCCGATCTCTCTTTATATAATGAAGAAGAGGTGGAGGAACTTGTGCTTATGATATCGGAGGTCTCATCAAAGCTTCCAAAACGTTGTGGCGAGGTGTTTAATCTTCATTTTAATGAGGGACTTAGTGCGGATGAAATATCACAGCAATTAGGTGTGACGCCGTCAACTGTCCGAGTGCAACTTAAGATAGCTCTAGATAAAATCCGAGAAAATCTAAAAAAATAATGTCCGGCTTTAAACGCAAGCCGGATTTTTCGTGTATATAAGGGTAAAATTGCAATTTTACGATGACCGAAAGACACGAAAATCTCATATCTGCATATTTTGCAGACCAAATCAGCGATTCAGAAAGAGAAGAGCTTTTATCTCTACTTGAGACTGATGCTGAATTTGCTTCATGCTTCCGCGAGATGGAAGAGGCGTACATTTCTGCATGTATTCCTGTGTTCGAAAGGACGAAAAACAAGAATTTTCAGACAATTCAGAAACGTATTGGAACCAGTCGTGTGTCAGCATGTTTTTGGAAATACATCGCTGTTGCTGCAAGTGTTGTAGCAATTGCACTTCTTGGCACAGCCCTTTATACAGGCCATAAGTTTCACGCTGCTGAATGCTTCTTGTGCGAATCAGACGTCATGACTGTCGTGGCTAAGAATGGTACCGGTACAGAAACTATTCTACCAGATGGTACCAGAGTATGTTTGAACGCTTCTTCATCTCTCTCATTTAACAGACATTTTGGCCGTTCGACTAGAGACGTCACCCTTGAGGGTGAGGGCTATTTTGAAGTAGCACACAATGCACAGAAACCGTTTCGTGTTCATGCCGGTAATACATGTGTGACAGTAAAGGGTACAACATTCAACGTGCAAAGCTATGCTGATGAGTCTGAGATATCAGTATCTCTAATAGAAGGTTCTGTTGTGTTGAATACAATATCTGAAGAGGTGACTTTGACTCCTGGCAACTGTGCTGTTGTGTCCCGAAATACAAATAGCATCCGTATAGAACGCGCAGACCCATTTGCTTCAGAATGGACGAATGGCAAGTTCGTGTTTTCCGATAAATCAATACCAGAAATACTTCAGCGTGTAGAACGCAACTATGGAGTCCGCTTCGTATACCCAGACGATCTTTTCGGAACGGAACGCTTTACGGGTAATTTCTCGTTAAATCTATCGATTGATGAAGTCCTTTCATACATAGACGTTGATAAGAAATATAAATGGACTAGAAATGATGACATCATAGCAATCCGGAAGAGATAACCAATTTGCCACGCAAATAATAACCACTAAAACACAAACTATATGCAAAAATTAACCAAAATCTTTGGAGCTTTCATGTGCTGGCTCCTCCTGGCTCTGGCTCCAGCCTGGGCTCAGGATGCAGGGGATATCAAATTGTCGATATCCAAAGATGGCACAGTAAAGGAGATCTTGGATGTCCTATGTGCAAAGATTGATGGCAGTTTGCTTGTCAGAAGTTCGGATGTTGATTTAAGTAGACAGGTCAGCATTCAGCTGAAAGATGCGACTGTCAATCAGGTCCTGGGAAAACTATTTGGAGGGACTGATGTCAAGTGGACAATTTCAGGGAAACAGATTCAGATTTATCGTCCACAAGTTCGAGAGGCTAAGCCCAGTCAAAGCACAAGGCGCACGCTGACAGGAATTGTTGCTGATTCAAACGGCGAACCTGTCATTGGTGCTGCTGTCATGCTGACTGGAACAAATGTAGCGACAACGACTGATGCACTTGGTCAATGGACGCTCAGCGTACCTCAGGATGCAAAGGCCTTAAATATTGTAAGCCTTGGTTATGAGGATACTATGTTGTCATTAGGACGTGCAACAGACTATTATACAGTTATCAAAGAGAATATCTCTGTGTTGGATGAGTCTATAGTTGTGGGATATGGTGTCCAGAAAAAGTCAGTCTTGACTGCCGCTATCAGTTCTGTCAAGTCTGATCAGCTCTCAACAGTAGCTCCTACACGTGTGGACAACGTCCTTAGAGGTATGGTTTCCGGTGTTACTATTACAGCCTCATCAGGACAGCCGGGTGCTGCAACACAGGTTCGTGTACGTGGTATCGGTACAATCAATGATTCGAATCCTCTTTATATCGTCGATGGAATGCCAGTTACCGGAGGTATTGAGTATATCAACCCTTCAGATGTTGAGTCCATTGAGATTCTTAAAGATGCCGCTTCTGCGGCTATCTATGGATCCCGCGGTGCTAATGGAGTAATTCTCGTGACAACTAAGAAGGGAAGCGAGGGCAAGACCACCGTGACATACAACGGTTCATATGGTGTTTCTAATCCATGGAAGAAGCTCGATGTTCTTGATGCGACAACTTACGCACTCGCGATCAATGAGATGAATGCCAACATTGGAAACAAGCCGACTTATGATGATCCATATTCTTTTGGAAAGGGAACTGATTGGCAGGACGAGGTGTTCAATAAGAATGCGCCGATGACAGATCATCAGGTTAGCATATCGGGAGGCAATGCGAAGTCAAACTACTTCATTTCAGGCAGTTACTTGTATCAGGAGGGAATCGTCGGAGGTAACTATAATCACTCCAACTACGGCCGCTACACTCTCAGAGCAAATAACAACTACACTCTCTTTGACCGCTCTGAGACAGCAGATGTCTTCAGGAAGTTCAGACTTGGAACAAACATTACATACTCACACGACGACTCAAAGTCGATAAATGCCAACAGCGAACGTGGTTCTGTGCTTGGCAGTGCTATTACTATCCCCGGCATATTCCCAGTCTATGAAGAAGATGCGGACCTGCTTCTTGCCGAGCATCCGACAGCTGTAAAGGATTCGCAGGGACGTCCTTTCTCTATTGTAGGTGAACAGTATGCTGCAATGACAAACCCACTTGCGCTTTTGCATATGCCTGTAGATGATTATACAACAGACAAGATTGTGGCTGGTGGTTATGCCGAATTTGAAATAATCAAGGGTCTTGTACTTAGAAGTTCGGTCGGTGCGGACATGTACTTCACCAAGGATGATGGTTATGAACTGCCTTACTACATGAACTCGACAAAGCAGAGCACAAGTTCTACGGTATGGTCAACCATAACTCGTGACTTCTCATGGCAGGTAGAGAACACTCTTTCATATGAGTTTACGGTAGGTAATGGGCATAACTTTAATGCTCTTGTGGGTCAGAGTGCATACTCACATTGGGGAGATTACGTAAGCGGAACATCTTATCAGATCAGAAACGAATCTCAGCCTTGGTTGGATGCAACAGATCAGGATGCTAATATGCGTAGCGCATATGGTTCTCCAAGCCCGTACAGTCGCCTTGCTTCATATTTCGGACGTTTGAGCTACAACTACGACGAACGATATATGTTGGAGTTCACTTTCCGCCGAGACGGATCATCTAATTTCTCGCCAGAAAACAAGTGGGCTAATTTCCCTTCGGTTTCAGCGGGTTGGAACCTTACTAATGAAAAGTTCATGGAAGGACGTCCATCTTGGTTCAGCAGAGCTAAAGTCCGTGCGAGCTGGGGTATGAACGGTAACCAGAATATCGGTTCGTTTGCATATACATCAATGATGCAGGGAACTGCAGGTTATATGCTTGGCATTGCTGGAACTACAGCTCTTGCTCCAGGTCTCGTACCGCAGGCATATTCGAATGCTGCGCTTAAATGGGAAGAGTCTGTTCAGACTGACGTGGGTCTCGATCTCGGTTTCTGGGATAATGCTCTTTCGCTTTCACTCGACTACTATGACAAGCGCACCAATGGTATGCTTATGACTATGTCGCTTCCTTCATATGTGGGAAATAATCTTCCTTGGGGTAATGTTGGAAATATGAGAAACTCTGGATTTGAGTTCGATCTTACTTGGAAACATAGTGTGGCAGACTTCAATTATTCGATTGGCTTGAATGGTTCTTACAATAAAAACGTCCTGGTAAAACTTGGTAACGAAACAGGCTATCAGAACTATGATGAAGTTTTAGGAACTCTCGGCACTATTTCAAGAGGTGAGAACGGTTTGCCATTCCCATTCTTCTATGGTTGGAAGACAGATGGTATATTCCAGAGTGACCGTGAAGCAGATGCCTACAGAAACGATAAGGGTGAGCGTCTTCTGCCATACGCAGTTGCAGGTGATGTCAAGTTTGTAGACTACAATGGAGATGGCGTGATCGATGACGCAGACCGCACCATGATCGGAAAGGGCATGCCGGACTGGACATTCGGATTTAACCTCAGCGCATCTTGGAAGGGATTTGATCTTTCCGCTCTCTTCTCTGCAACAGTCGGAAATGACATTTATGACGCAACCAGACGTACGGATTATCCTCTTGTAAACATGCAGAGTCATTTGTATGAAGGCCGTTGGAATGGCCCAGGTACTTCAAACCGCCTTCCTCGTATTACAGCAGAAGCAGATGGTGGCAAGAATCAGAACTGGCGCTCATCTGACCTGATGGTATATGACGGTTCTTTCCTCCGTTGCCGTTCGCTTGTATTGGGTTATACAGTCCCTCAGAATCTGACACGCAAGGCTCTTATCAATAAGTTCCGCGTGTACCTTAGTGCGGAGAACTTGTTTACCCTCACCTCATACCATGGCTTCGATCCGGAAATCTCATCTGGTGGAACCTCTCTTGGTATCGATAGGGGTGTATACCCACAAGCTCGTACATTCTCTGCTGGTGTTAATTTAACCTTCTGATGATCATGAAAAAGATATTTTATCCTCTTTTTGCAGCCGCAGTCATGTTGGCGGCATGCACCACGAACTTCCTGGAGGTTGAGCCAACTACAACTGTACCGGAAGAGACAAGTTATGCAACTGAATATGATATAACCAAGGCTTTGATGGCGGCCTATGCACCGCTTATTGGATTTGATTATTGTGATGAGGAATTCCATCCATATCAGTTTATGTCAGATATACTTGCTGATGATTATAATGCAGTAGGCGGAAGCGGTCCTAGCGACATCGTTCATCTTCAGCTGATGGCAAATTATAATCTGAATTCACAGCAGAGTCTTGTCGGTTTCTGGACAAATCTTTATAGGGGCGTTTATCGAAGCAATATCGTTGTAAATCGTACTGCTGCTATTGAAGGTATGTCTGAGACTAATAAGACAAGAGTTATCAATGAAGCCCGCTTCCTGAGAGCTTTCTACTATCACATCTTATGGAAATTCTGGGGTTCTGTACCATATTACACTGTGAATCCAAATGGCGCAGATGTCGCTTATATTGTCCCTCAGTTCACAGAAGACGAGGTCTACAATAAGATTATGGAAGATCTTGATGCAGCCACCGCTCCTGGAGCTCTTCCAGAGACAGTCTTGACTACAGAGGTCGGTAGAGCGAATCGTTATGCAGCATATATGCTTCGTGCTGAAGTTGTGATGTTGAAGGGAGACGAGAGCCGTTACGCAAGTGTGCTCAGCCAGCTTCAGGAACTTATTAACTCAAATATTTATGAGTTGACTCCAAACTTTGCTGACATCTGGGAAACAGAGGGAGAATGGAATTGCGAATCGATTTTCGAAATCAATTATGCAGACGATCCTTCAAATCGCTCATGGGAAGATCCTTTAGCGCCAGGTGGATCAATCTATCCTGTATTCTTGTGCCCAGACTCTTACAAAGGTTCGCGTTTCCACTCCGAGGGATATGGATTCGGCCCTGTAAGCCCGGCATTGAAAGCAGCATACGAGGAAGACGATCAGCGTCGTGATGCTTCTATCATGGATTTTAACACAGATAAGCAAGCCGGTGAAAAGTTTAATGAACGTTACGGAAATACTGGAATGTTCAATAAGAAGTATATGGCAAGAGCCGGTGGTGCGGAGAATAATGTTGCCGGTATTTATGATATGGGCCATCGTAATAATCTCAGAATCTACCGTTATTCAGATGCACTTCTTAGGGCAGCCGAACTCATTATCCGTACAGGTGGCTCGCAGAGTGATGCTGACGCATATCTTAATAAAGTTCGTGCAAGAGCATTCTGTGTTGCCCCTGAGAATATTGGAGCACATAAGAAGACTGCAACCTTAGACAATATCTTAGATGAGCGTCGTAAGGAGTTCGCCATGGAGGGACATCGTTTCTTCGACCTTGTAAGATTCGAAAAGGCAGACGCTGTTCTCGGAGCCAAAGGATATACTGCATCTAAGCGTTACATCCCGATTCCACAGTCAGAAATTGATAAGGCTGAAGGAACCCTTAAACAGAATAATTATTAATATCTTATTTTGCTATTATCTCTTTGTGTCACAAAAGGGATAATAGCAAAATAAACTGTATAGGTTGATGAATTTGTGATTGTAGGGTGGATATGATACCAACGTTTGATTAGTTACATTAATTTCATGGAGGATTTTTTATGAAGAAGATAGGATTCCTTTTGTTGGCTGTATCTTTATTCGCATGTTCAAAAGAGTTGCCGAACAATGCGGATATGAAGTTTGATAATACGGTTAGCCATCCTGTTGCTAATACTCCAATGACGAAGTCAAGTGATATATCAAGTTCAATTTGGGAGCATGAGTTTGCCGCTGGAGATTTTGGTATTCAAAATAATAACACACGGTATAATAGGATTACAAATCCTGCAGTTTTAAGTGGAAAGACTTGGAGTATAAGTAATCCTGGTGTTGTTTTTAATTCTGATAATGGAATTTGGGTCGGTAATTATTCAAGTAGGATTTCAGAATTCACCTTGGCAACATCTAGTTTCCAAGATAGAGTTATAACCAATGTGTCTCTTCTTTATTCAGCAGATGAGGTGTCTGTCACAATGTCATGCAGTGTAGGTGGTGTTGAGTATCAAAGTACAATTAATGAGGCAACAAGTACAATTGAATTTTCGGGAGAAGGAATAGGAGAACTTGTGATAACAGTTTCACCATCATCTAGAGGTGGAGGTATATTCTTCTATAATATATCAGTAACTAGCGAGGAACCTGCAACTGAGCCAGAATTGCCGGAGGTTGATTCTAGCGATCCAATGAGTTTGCTTACTTCATATGTGTGGAGATTGGACCGAGTTGACAATGCGGACGAGTGGGGAAATTATGATTCTATTACAACGGCTGTGGGAAATACCATTGAATTCAATGGCGACTTTACTGTGGATATGGATTTTTCTGCCAATGATGGAGCCACATTCGATCATACTGATTCCGGTGAATGGACAGATAATCCATCAGCATTGATTTATAATTCGGCAACAAGATGGTCCTTCACGACTACGGGAGATACCAATTATATAAACATGACAAATGGTTCGATGGTAGTAAACGTGCAAGTAGTGCCTACTAGCGGACAGTATGAAATTTTAGCGTTAGATTCGTCGAATCTTAAAGTTATCACTACAACTGATTGGGGTACATATTCTTGTACGTGGACCCTCTGGTTTACTGCAGTCGGAATAGCTACACCAGATCCAGAACCTCCGTATAACCCATTAGATCATGGATATAGTGTTGTTTGGGAGGATGAATTCAATGTAAATGATTTCTCGCAATATTGGTTTGAAAATTGGGGCGGAGGCGGAAATGGAGAAGTTCAGTATTATTGTGCCAATGGTGTTCATACAGATGGTACCCGTACTGCTGAGATAAGTGATGGAACTCTAAAGATTACAGCACATAAGGTGAATCGCTTTAGTGTAGATGGAACAAGGTATGATTATATTTCGGCACGCCTCAATACTTATGAATGTTGGCAATATGGTTATATTGAGATGAAAGCAAAAATGCCTACAGTTGCTGGATGTTGGCCTGCTTTCTGGATGCTTCCTGATTATAATGTCTACCCTGCATACGTCCGTGAGACTAATCAAGGAGGAGCTGGTGCAGGTGGAGAAATCGATATTCTTGAATATCTTCCGAATGATGGCGATATTTCATATTTCTCGGCACATAGTTACAATGTGACAGCTGAGGCTGGCAATAACACAGTTTATTCAAACGGAGGAAGCTACTGCCAGTCAACATTACTTAATCACCCAGAAGAATGGCATACATACGGTATGTTGTGGACTGAGGATGAAATCATTGGATACCTAGACGGGCAACCATACTTTTATGCAGAAGATGGCACTGGCCTAAATGTAGCAGTTAATCCAGATTGGGGTTTTGATAAGCCATACTATATTAAGATAAACTTAGCCTTAGGTGGCGGTTGGGGTGGAACGATTGATCCCAATTTCACATCAGCTACATTCGAAATAGATTACATTAGAGTTTACCAGCAATAGCTCGATATATCTAACTTTTAAATAGAATAAATTTTATTTACTAACATTTAATCACATAATTTATGAAACAGTTATTTAAATCATTGATTCTTGCCGCTCTAGGAGCGCTTATGATCGTTTCTTGTGAGAAAAAGCCTGCACCTGCCCCAGCGGAGAAGCCGGTTATTACAGCTGACATGTATTCCGTAACTGTAAATCAAGAAACAGGTGAGGTAACATTCTCCTTTACTTATGCAGATCTTGATCCATATTGGACAGTTGTTGATCCTAATGGAGGTAAAGAGTCATTTTATGATCGTACAATCACTAAAAAATATGAGGTTCCAGGTGTTTACACAGGTAGCCTTGTAGCTTTTGGCGAAGGCGGAGAGAGTGATCCTGTACAGTTCAACTTTAATCCTCTCGGAGAGGTTGATAACACTCTTAGTGCTACTGAGAATATCCTGATGTCTCAGCCATGGAAACCTTATACTATCGTATATTACGGTGGAGAAGGTGACGGATACTGGGAGTGGGATAGCGAGTCAGTTCCTGAATCTGCAGCAGATGATCGTTTGACTTTTAAGAAAGATGGCGAGTTTGTTCTTAACCTTGGTGAGAATACAGCTATTTATCATGATATGAACGCCGAGTTTGCAGGTGTTGCTGTTACAGGAGCAGAAAAGTGGGCTTATGTGCTTGAAAATGGTGCCGAATACATTCAGTTCTCAGAAGGCGGCTTCCCTGGAATGCTCGCAGATGATGAGGGAATCAACGCAAAATATGAGATTCGCAATGTAACTGCTAACAGATTTGAACTTCATTACTATCAGGCAGCTCAGGAGCAGTCGTTGAATTTCGTATTCGTTTCTGAGAATTATGTAGAAGAGCCTGTTGAGAGTGGCGTGACTGAAGAGTCAGCTATTGCAGCTCTTGCCGGAAAGACATTCTGCGTATCAGCGTATGGATGGTGGGGAGAAGGCTGGGAATGGTTCGAGGAGCCGCTTCCAGAGACTACAATGGAAGATCTTATTACTTTCAATGCAGATGGTACCCTCGTAATCAATCTTGGTGAGAACCTCCTTATCTACCATGATGGTGGTTGGCGTACTATTGAGGCTGGATGGCACGAGGATGAGCAGTGGCAGGTAACAGGTTCTGAGACTTGGGCTGTTCAGTCAGATCCTACTGGAGTATACGTTAAGTTTGATAATGGCGGATTCCCACTCATGTGTGCAAGTAGCAATGTAGAGGGCCCAGATTACAATCTCGGAGTAGATGGTAAGTGGACAGTAACTAGCATTGAAGAAGGTGTTGTCCGTCTTGATATTTTCCAGACACATACTGGTGAGCAGTGGTTTACAGTATTCCTTGCTCCTGTAGAGTAGAACTTAACAAACAAATCAGAGATGAAGAAAATGTTTTTTACAACATTGGCAATGATCGCTCTGATGGCATGTTCCGGAGAGGATCCTGTATATTGGTATGATGCAGGATCCTCAGAAGGAACCACTGGCGGAGTGCCGTACTATCCAGAAAAGCCGTCAGAAGGTGGCGGTAATCAGGGTGGGTCAACTGATAACGGAGACCAGGGTGGAACTAATGATGGAAATCAAGAAGAACTTACCGGAGGTTATACACCAGAAGGATATACCTTGGTATGGAGTGATGAATTTGATGGCAAGTCAAAACTTTCTGACAATTGGAACTTCAATGTGGGAGGTACTGGTTGGGGTAACAATGAGTTGCAGTATTATTGCGCAAATGGCGTCTATTCTCTCACCAATCAGAAAACAGCTGATACGAGCAATGGCACCCTGAAGATCAAAGCCTATAAGATAGCAAAGTCATCATCATCTAATAATAAAGAGTATATCTCGGCTCGAATGGATACAAAAGAAAGCTGGGAGCTCGGTTATATTGAGATGAGAGCTAAACTGCCTACAATCAAGGGATGTTGGCCTGCTTTCTGGATGCTACCTTCAGATGGCCCATACGATGTGATGGATCCTACTGGATGGGGCGGAGAAATCGACTTAATGGAGTATGTTCCGAATGATAACCCAAGAATGCTTTACTTCTCTGCACATAGCCATAACGCTACTGCAGCAGCAGGAAAGACAACCGGTTATGTAGATCCTGCTACAGGAAAGAAGTACTCATATTGCCAGTCTACAACACTTGCAACTCCAGAAGAGTGGCATTGTTA
>JAZOPY010000125.1:0-3499 GCA_045655825.1 Candidatus Cryptobacteroides sp.
CTGCATGTCCTTTGTCAGGATCACACCTTCAGCATCTGATTTCCTCGCGAAAAGAACTTTTCCCTCGGCAACGTAGACTTCCTTGACCGATGAACCTGCATCCACCATGAACTTTGTTCCAAGCACCCTTACGAAAGCACCGTCTGCTGTAATCTCAAACGGTACTGCCTCGTCACGTGCAACCTCAAAGTAAGCCTTTCCTTCAAGCGCTGTGTTTCGAGGGGACTTCTCGCTGTAGGAGAGTTTGGATCCTGGAGCAAGAGTTACCTCAGTGCCGTCAGGAAGGACAAACTCCTGCACCTGGGCATCTGCCATGAGCTGGATCTGCCGGCCATTGTCACGGAAGAGGAACACACAAAGCACCACGGCAGCTGCTGCCGCTGCTATGCCTGACACCCAAGGCAAGACTCTTCTGCGAGGCTTCTGCACGATGCCGTGAGCCTCATTGAAGCGGTCGATCGCCTTCTGAGTGTCGAACTTGCCTTCCTGATAGTGTTTCAGGACGAAGTCCATGTGTTTATCCTCAAAGTCTGACATAATCAAGATCTAAGATTCAGTTAATCCGACATTAAGACTGAAGTGTTTTGAAATAGTACTATATGATTTGAAAAATTTATGCAAAAAAGAATGTATAAAGTTTATGGACACCCTCCTTCAGGACTTTCAAGGCCTTGCTGATCTGGTTTCGAACGGTATTCACTGACAATCCCAGTTCCTCAGCAATCTCCTCATACTTGAGTCCGTCACGCTTACTCATAATGAAGACCTCGCGGCATTTTTCGGGAAGGGAGTCTATCGCAGTCCAGAGCTTGGCCTCAGTCTGTGATCGCTCCTGCGCATCGTCATCGTCGATGATTCCGTAGGTGTCGTATGGCTTGAGGGATTCAGTCGGGATGCCTTTCTTACGAAGATGGTCCAGACAACGGTTTCGCACCATCATATATAGATAGGACTTACGGTTGAGGACGTGAGCACCTTCCTGAAGTTTCTCCCAGAGTGCGGCATAGCTTTCCTGAACGATATCCTCCGACTGATCAACATCCTGAAGATAATGCAGAGCATACAGACAGAGAGGCCTGTAGTTGTAGCGGAACAGGTCGTCGAAGTTTATCTTATTGTCTGGCTGTGGCATTGTCTATCTGATGTGCGGATGCAAATATAGAAGATTTTATGGAAAAGTTGACTCGACCGCGCTGGCACACTTTTAGGTATCGGCGTATTCATCTAATTTTTCACAATATGAAAACGAACGACAAGAAACATCTTACCTCGGAGAACGGCCGCCCGATTGTGGACAATCAGAACACTCAGACAGCAGGTCATCGTGGACTTGTGACATTGCAGGACACATGGCTTCTTGAAAAGATGGCCCATTTCGACAGGGAGGTCATCCCGGAAAGACGAATGCATGCAAAAGGTGCGGGAGCATACGGAACATTCACCGTCACTCACGACATCTCGAAGTACACACGGGCATCTATCTTTTCCGAAGTGGGAAAGCAGACACCATGTTTCGTCCGCTTCTCCACCGTTGCAGGCGAACGCGGAGCGGCAGACGCAGAGCGCGATATCAGAGGGTTCGCAATGAAATTCTACACAGATACCGGAAACTGGGATCTTGTAGGTAACAACACCCCTGTCTTCTTCCTTCGCGACCCGCTGAAGTTCCCCGACCTGAACCATGCCATCAAGCGCGACCCGCGTTCGGGAATGCGGTCGGCAAATTCCAACTGGGACTTCTGGACTCTCCTCCCCGAAGCGTTGCACCAGGTGACGATCACAATGTCTCCACGTGGCATTCCGGCATCGTTCCGCCACATGCACGGATTCGGAAGCCATACCTACAGCTTCTATGATGCCGAGAACCGTCGCACATGGGTTAAGTTCCATCTGAGGACACTCCAAGGCATAAGGAACATGACGGATGCTGAGGCTGAAGCCGTCATCGCAAAGGACAGGGAGTCACATCAGCGTGACCTGTTCGAAGCCATCGAAAGAGGAGATTATCCACGTTGGCTGATGCAGGTGCAGCTCATGACTGAGGAGCAGGCAAGGAATTACGAGATTAATCCGTTCGACCTGACTAAGGTATGGTATCACGGTGACTTCCCTCTTCACGATGTGGGCATACTGGAACTGAACCGCAATCCGGAGAACTTCTTTGCTGAAGTGGAGCAGGCAGCATTCAATCCGGCAAACATCATCGAAGGAATCGGCTTCTCCCCTGACAAGATGCTCCAGGGTCGTCTATTCTCATATGGCGATGCGCAGCGCTATCGTCTTGGAGTGAATTACAACGAAATCCCGGTGAACCGTCCGAGATGCCCGTTCCATTCGTTCCACCGTGATGGTCAGATGCGCACCGACGGCAATATGGGAGCAGCGGTTTCATATGAACCTAACAGCTACGGCGAATGGAAGGAAAAGCCTTCGGCAAAGGAACCTCCGCTGGCGGCGATGGGTGATGTGTTCAGCTACGATGAGCGTGAATACGACAGCGACTACTACACCCAGCCCGGGAAGCTATGGCGTCTGATGTCGGCGAAAGATCAGAAGGCCACCTGCGAAAACACAGCACGCGCGATGGCAGATTCAGATATATTCATCAAGCAAAGGCACATCCGTAACTGCTTCAGAGCTGATCCGACATACGGAAAAGGTGTGGCAGAGGCATTGGGACTTTCATTGAGTGAAGCCCTCATTGCTGAAGACCCGGCACATCCGGAATGGGATGTCAGATAATCCAATTCTAATAAGAGAGGTGTCCTGCGATGAGAATTGCAGGGCATCTTTCTTTATATGCGTCAAAATTCTTCGCTATTTCTGAAAGGAATCGGTAAATTTGGTGTCTAAAGGGTAGAACAAAAGAAAAACACTGATGGACAACATTGAATTTGAACCTGAGATTGCCCTTGAAAGGGAATTTACCAGAATGGTCAAGGAGCACAGGAAGACCATATATACGGTCTGCTACTTCTTCTCCAAGGATGCGGATGAGGTTAATGACCTGTTTCAGGAGATACTGATCAACTTGTGGAAGGGTTTTCCGAAGTTCCGCGGAGAGAGTTCACACAGGACGTGGATATGGCGTGTGAGCCTTAACACCTGCAACAATCAGGTAAGGAGGAAGAAACGTGATGTAGAGACGGTTCCCCTCACTATCGACATCGACCTCTACAACGATGACGACACCAAGAGCAGGCAGATTCAGATGTTGCACGACAGGATAAGCAGGCTGGAGCCCTTTGACAGGGCTATCATACTGCTGTGGCTGGAGAATATGACATACGAGGACATAGCCTCGATTGTCGGAATATCTCTGGCGAATGTCACCACCAGACTGTTCCGCATCAAGGAGCAGTTGAAATCAATGTCAAACAATTAAAACGATTCTACTGTTATGTCACAAAATGAAGACTTAGTGGAACTTGAGGCTCTCAAGCAGCAGTTCGGACTCATAAACGAGAAACTCGAAAAGCAGTCACTTATAAACGAGAAG
>JAZOPY010000126.1:0-2195 GCA_045655825.1 Candidatus Cryptobacteroides sp.
CTGCGGCCTGAAATCTAGTATGTACTTCTCAGGAAGGGGTGTGAAGTTATTGTCGACGTGTTCATAGGCAGGCTCGCACATACGTCTGATGGTGTAGTAGAGCTGCTCCAGTTCGTTGAATGAAGCGAAGAACCAGGCATTCTTCGCCATTGCGGTCTCCTGATCGATGCGGCGCATGCATATAGTCTCCTTCCTTCGGATATTCTTCAGCTTCTCCTTGTCGTCCCTAAGGTCATAGAAGGATTTGCGGAGCATCTTCACGTTCTCATTCATCAGTCCTTCGGTGATGTTCTCGTAATGGAAGGCGATATCTGAAAGAACCTTGCTTTCGTTGGTGCTGACATAGCGGCTCAGAAGCCTCCAGGTCATCTCCTTGTCTTCAGAATTGAGGATGGCTCTGAAGGCCTTGTCTCCGTTCTCCTCATCATTCTTCATCTTGTACCTGATATTGCTGTGAATCATCACTCCGAGTCCCACGAGTACGATAATGACCGCAGCAACGATACCGCCGAAATGCATGATCATGGCAATGACGAACGCAGCAACGAAAGCGATGCCGGCCGTCATGAACCATCCTCCGATCACAGAAAGGACTCCGGTAACACGGTAAACCGCACTTTCCCTGCTCCATGCCCTGTCAGCCAGGGATGTACCCATCGCCACC
The DNA here is from genome assembly GCA_045655825.1 of Candidatus Cryptobacteroides sp. Classification (GTDB taxonomy): domain Bacteria; phylum Bacteroidota; class Bacteroidia; order Bacteroidales; family UBA932; genus Cryptobacteroides. The sequence goes on from JAZOPY010000126.1 coordinate 665, forward strand.
ATGAAAGTCACATACGTAGTTGAAAGCGGAAGCTTCAATGATGTGCCGAGGGCTATGAGGAGTGAGGAGATCACAAGGTTAACTGATGCCCTCACCAGGTCATAGGAGGCGCCCTCCTCCTTCTCTATCTCGGTATTGTCGAATCTCCTGTCGATCCATGAGCGCACGGACTCAGGTGTATGCTTCACAAGGAAATTGGCCGTACTGTTGGCCCATCTTACCATGCTTCTGGCAACCCTTGACGAGCCAAACATCTCCTCGCCTTCATCCTGCTTGGCAAGATTGATTTCCGTCTTTGTCACATTATGAGCTTTCTTGGATATAGCAAGAGAAACGACCATGATGACGCCTGCAGCAAACAGGAAGATGAAAGGTGTGCGTGCTTCTCCGTTAAGGACATCCATCATGTGAGCTGAAGGGTCTCCTGCACCGGCTGCCTTCCAGTCAAGATACGACTCCATTCCGGCTAAAGGCACGCCGATGAAGTTCACGAGGTCGTTACCCGCGAATGCAGTTGCAAGAGCGAATGTACCTATGAGCACCACAACCTTGAAGACATTGACCTTGCAGGCATGCAGGATCTGCATCAGGACTGTGAAGAACACCATACAGCCGCCGAGGATGATCAGGGTGTTGTCAGCGATCCAATGCTTGATGTCGGCATTCATGAAGGACATCGTCTTGATACCTTTGAGAAGCATGAAGTAGACGATACAGGTCACGGCAAAGCCGCCGAATATGCCTACCTTCCATTTCAACCGGCTTGAATACTTGAAGGTAAACACCATTCGGGTGAGCCACTGTACCACTGTACCAACCGTAAATGCAATCGCCACTGACACGAAGATGCCGACGATGACGGACAGGGCCTTCGAGGTGTTGAGATAGTCGGAGAACCCGAGTGCACCTTCACCTGAGTTCATCTTCAGTAGAGCGAAAGCGAACGAGGCTCCCAGCAGTTCGAACACCATTGATACCGTTGTCGAAGTAGGCATACCGAGAGAGTTGAATGCATCCAGAAGGACAATGTCAGTTACCATCACAGCAAGGAAGATGTACATCAGTTCGCTGAATGCGAAATGCTCCGGCTGGAAGATGCCGTGACGGGCAATGTCCATCATACCGTTGCTCATTGTCGCTCCGCAGAACACTCCCACTGCAGCAACTATGATGGCTGTGCGGAATTTCGCAGCCTTGGCGCCGACTGCTGAATTAAGGAAATTAACCGCGTCGTTGCTCACTCCAACCCATAGATCAGAGACCGCAAGAGCGAACAGGAAGATCACAAAACATAAATAAATCCATTCCATATCTGATATTATTTGAATCTGCACAATCTTTCGGCTGCAAAATTACCCTATCGGGATTTCACGCCTTTTGCAGATGCATTAAAGTTCTGATACAGACCTGTTACAAATCCATTAAAATTGAATTTTATAGGACAATCATATCTAATAATGAGTATTTTTGCATCAAATCAGAATGGCTTATGACAACAGAAAGCATATTGATAGTAGACGACGAGGAGACC
>JAZOPY010000127.1:0-24953 GCA_045655825.1 Candidatus Cryptobacteroides sp.
TGAACCGGACCGTTTGCGTATGGAAGCGCGCAGGTCACAAGCGTTCTGTTGAATTTCTTTTCCATGTATGTTATTGTTTTATTTTATCAGTTTTGCCAACTTGCAAATTTATAAAATTTTACGGCAAAATCATATTATACGGACGATATCTGAAACAAAAAAACGCAGGCCTTTAAATGGCCCACGGAAATAAATCAATGAACTGCCCTGTCAGTTTCTAGTCCTTTAGGACAGGGCGGATACTGCGACCACTGACACGTCCCATATAAAACTCAACACCGCCGAAATGGCCCGCTACAAGGAGGAAGATACTTTCGCCGCTTGGACCGTTGCCGTTGAAATACATAACCAGCGTGCTTATGCCAATTTTCTTGCGTCGCGACAGACATCGTGGTATGTTATCGTTTGAATGCACCGAGAGGTCTCAGTACACCCGAACATCAAGAAAGCCCGAAGCACACAGCTTCGAGCTTTTATCACAATTTTTATAAAGTGCTAGCAATGAGCAACTTGGACACATAGTGCGGCGCACTATACGCGGCCCAGCTCGTTGTTGAGCATTGTGCGCATCTTGTTCAGGGATGTGATCTGAGTCAGAAGGGTGAGCTGATCCTCAACCGAAGCGGTTTCAAGCTCACGGGTCTTCTCCTTCAGGAGCATGTCCAGGCGACGGCACTGGTAGGCCATCAGGGCCTTAGGCACGTACTGAACAAGACGTGTTGATACAGCCGTGAGAGACTGCTCGTAGTTCTTGACCGTAATCTGATATTTTTCTATGAGAAGTTCGCGGGCCACCGCTGCTATTTCTTCGTCCATGCTGTTGAGCAGGCGCTGAGCTATCTGCTGCTGAGACAGACCCTCATCATACATTTCAAAGTACACGTCATACACTTTGGCATATGAGGAGTTCGCAAAGACCGTATCATCCTCTGCCAGGCTGCCGTCTATAAACTCAGCCACATTCACACTCTCCCCCTCTACGTAATATTTCGAATCTCTGTCAAATTCCAATGCTGTACATCCTTCCTCGAGAATGAATCCGAGAAGTTCCTTCTCACACGGCTCAAGATACGGCTCGTTCAAGACTATCGGTCCTGTAACCACCTGCTGTTCAACAACAGGAGGCACCTCCTCATATTCTGCGTAGCCTCCTTCAAAGCCACCTTCAAATGCATCATCATATACTGGCGGAGGCGGCATTTCAGCACCGGCACCCCTGTTCTTCTGCCTCTCAGCCTCACGCTCGCGCTGCTTCTTGTCGTCCAGAAGCACCTTTGAGCGAGTCTTGGAAATACGGTCAGCCAGTATCTGCTCATCCATCTCAAAACGATCAGCAGTAGCGCGTACATAAACGGCACGAACAACAGCATCCGGCATAAGGGCAATCGTATCCGCAATGTCATTGATCAGATTGGCCCTCTTGAGCGGGTCGTTTCCGGCCTCTCCCAGAAGAAGATCGGTCTTGAAATTGATGAAGTCCTGCTCATTACGCGCAATATGGTCCTGCACCTGCTCCAGTGTATGTCTGCGGGCAAAATCATCCGGATCCATTCCGTCCGGCAACAGCACAACCTTGACGTTCAGACCTTCCTTCAAGACAAGGTCGATTCCGCGCAATGCAGCCTTGATTCCGGCACTGTCACCGTCATAGATGATGGTGACGTTGTTGGTGAACTTGCGGATGAGTCTGATTTGTTCGACAGTAAGGGATGTTCCGCTGGAAGCAACGACATTGGTGATGCCCAACTGGTGCATCGAAAGTACGTCAAGATATCCCTCGACAAGGATACACTTATCCTGACGTGATATTTCATTCTTGGCGAAATAGATTCCGTACAGAGACCTGCTCTTCACATAGATCTCCGTCTCCTTGGAATTGACGTATTTCGGAATTGTCTTGTCGGTCTTAAGCGTGCGGCCGCCAAAGGCTATCATACGGCCGCTGACAGAGTGGATCGGGAAGATCACGCGGTCGTGGAAAGTATCCACCACCCTGCCGTCGTCATATTTCTTGCAAAGACCAGTATCAAGAAGGTACTCCTCCTTGTATCCTGCAGACTTAGCCAGACTTGTAAAGGTCGTGCGGTCGATCGGGGCCCATCCGAGACCATATTTCCTTATGGTCTCATCCTCCAGCCCACGGCTTTTGAAGTACTGGTATCCGATGGTCTGTCCCTCGGGAGTCATGAGACTGTCCTGGAAGAACTTTCCGGCATACTCAGAAACAAGGATAAGGCTCTCGTTCCTCTGCCTCTTGGCTATATCTTCGGCAGTCTCCTCCTTTTCAATGACCTCGACATTATATTTCTTGGCAAGATATCTTAAGGCTTCCACGTAGGACATGCTTTCATGCTCCATCACGAAGCCCACAGCCGTGCCGGACTTTCCGCAGCCGAAGCACTTATATATGCCCTTGGCAGGAGACACGACAAAAGACGGCGTCTTCTCATTATGGAACGGACAGCACGCCTTATAGACAGAGCCCGCCCTCTTGAGAGTCACGAAGTCGCCGATCACATCCTCGACCTGCGCAAGGTCAAGTATTCTGTTTACCGTCTCCTGAGGTATCATCCTTTAGTCTACTTTTTCGTAATCCACATCCTTTATAGAGCCGTCGTCAAACTTCTGCCACCTGCCTTCCTGAGGCTTTTCAGTCTGGCTGAAATTCTGCTCAACGTTATCCCTCTTCCTAGAGAAAACCTTATTCACCCGCAGTACAGTTATAATTTTTGAGACGCCATACATGATGACAGCGACACCTATCATGAGGCCCATGATATCATTTCCGATCAGCTCCTCCGAGAAAAAGAGGCAGCCGCCCAAAATCATCAGCACAGGGATAACCAAAGAGAAGTATCCCATCCCCATCATTCCACGGGAGCTAATAAGGGCGAACACCTGCGAGCCACCGGAGAGAAAAAGAAAACCGCCTATGATGTATCTCAATACAGCCGAAACGGGGCCGGCAAAAGAAAAAAGAAGCAATGCCAGCAGAAGGCTGAACAATGAGCCCGAGGACATCTGGATTGCCGGATACTTAAGCCCAATCAGGAAAGCAAACAGATTGACCAGAACTATCACTCCCGCGATGATCTGGACTACGAGTTCCATTGCATTAGCTTTCGTAACTATCAGATATGTTCCCAGGGCAATCGCAAGAAAAGCCTTTATCAAGCCAACGATCTTATTTTCGCGTCCTGCTCCAAATCTAAATGCAATCATATCAATATAATTTAAGTTTAGTTCTTCTTTTTAATATCCAGAACCTCAACATCGATGACGAGAGCTGAGGAAGGATGGATTATACTGCCTTTGGGAGGATTGTCCCCATATGCAAGTCCTGCAGGAATATAAAGAGTAGCTTTTCCTCCTTTGCCAAGAAGGCCAAGTCCTTCGGTCCATCCTTTCACAAGAGTATTGGCAACAACTTCCGTAGTATCACCAGCATCAAACTCAGCGCCACTCATAAGAGTTCCTCTGTAATTCAATATCACTGTATCCTTCGCGCTCACCTTAGGGCCCTCGCCTTCAGCGTGGAGTACATATTGAAGACCGCTCTCAGATACAACAACACCCGCGTTTGATTTATTGGCCTCAAGGAACTTCTCGCTATACTTTTCGTTATACTTGATCTTGAATGCCCGGCGTACCTTTAAATATTCAGAAACGGCAGAAGGCGTCTCCCATGGGTCGCGAGAGAAAGATGCCGCCCATGCACTGTCTCCATGCTCCTTCGGTAATCCTGCCTTGAGCGCCTCCTCCATTCCTTTTCTAAAAGCCTCCATATCAAACTCTCCCATATCATCAAAAAGCTGTCCCTTCCACTGAGCGGCGAAACTCACTCCGAGGTAGTAACACACCGAATCCCTTGAAGCCTCAGACGGTTTCCAATCTGCCAGTTCCTTCATGACTTCAGTTTCAATGTCGTTCTTGGCAGCAGGCTCCTTACATGCAATCACTGCTGCAGCAACAGCAGCTATAGCAAAATAAATTTTAGTCCTCATGAATACTAAATCTCATTCTAAATTCTACAATCTGCAAAGGTAACAAAAAAGGACACGACTCGAATGAATCATGTCCTTTTTATTACCTTTATTTTCGATTTGATCAGTTAGAACGGGAGGTCATCCTCCGACATGGAATCAAATCCAGGCACTTCTGATGGAGGTGGTGCAACCGGAGCAGGCGGTACTGCAGGAGCTGCCGGAGCGGTTCCGGCCGGCTCTATACGCCAGGCCCTTACATCGTTGTACCAGCGTCCATTGTATTCGCGGCTACTGAGATTGAAGGAAACCTTGACCTTGTCCCCGACCTGATACTTCTCAAGTTCGCGGACCTTTTCCTCGCCCCAGACATTCATACACACCTGAGTAGGAAAGTTACCCTCCTGATACTCGAAAATGAATTCCTGCTTTGACCAGGCACCTCTTGCAGATGTGCCGCTCTGAACATTGAGTTTACGGGCAATCCTGCCCTCAAGTTCCAAAGCCATAGATTACTCAGCCTCTACAACCTCAACAGGCTCTACAACAGGCTTGATGATCTCAACAACCTCAACCTCGAAAATAAGCGCTGAGTTTGGCTGGATCTTGCTTCCACGTGGAGCGCGCTCGCCATAAGCAAGGTTGCTTGGGATATACAATGTAGCCTTGCCGCCCTTGCCGAGGAGGCCAAGACCCTCTGTCCAACCTGGGATAACCTGGCTTGCACCGAACTCGATACCGTCGTTTGCGTCGAACTCAGTACCGTCGATAAGAGTACCCTTGTAGTTTACAACAACTCTATCCTCTGGCATAACCTTATCACCCTCACCCTCAGCATGGATAATATACTGGAGGCCGCTCTCTGTCACCTGAACACCGCTCTTCTTAGCGTTTGCAGCAAGAAACTTCTCGCCCATCTTCTCATTGAACTTAGCCTTGTAAGTCTGACGTGCTCCGAGGTATGTGTTGAAGATCTGGTTCATATCGTATGGGCTGATCTTGAACTTCTTCATCCACACGCTGTCCTTAGATGGCATATATGGATTTGACTGCTCAGGCTGACCTGCTGCGAATGCATCCTCGATACCTTTCTTAAGCTCATCCATGTTCACCTGATCCATGTTGTCGAAGAAACCGTTTCCTGTGAACATGAGACCATAGTTCACACCGAGAAGATAGCTGACAGAGTCACGCTGAGCATCGCTGACCTGAAGAGCCTTAACATCCTTGTCATTCTCCACCTCAGTTGTAAGCTTCTCATACTCTGACGGTGACTTACATGCAAATACAGCTGCTACCGCTGCTGCCATTGCAAAAAATTTGATAGTTTTCATGTTTATCTATTTTAAATCATTAATAATTTGCCTTGTAAAAAAGCGTACAAATATAATGTTTTTTTTGGATTTGTCGGAAAAAATCACTTAACTTAGTAAGTCCAAACGTTCAGATTATGAGTATTGATTCCGCTGTGCTTCACGCAAAACTGAAAGAATTCTTCGGCTTCGACTCATTCAAAGCCGACCAGGAACGTATCATAAAGCATCTTGTCGACAAGAAGAACGCCTTTGTGCTCATGCCGACCGGAGGCGGCAAGTCCCTTTGCTACCAGCTTCCGGCACTGGTCATGGAAGGTACGGCGATCGTCATATCGCCCCTTATCGCACTGATGAAAAACCAGGTGGATGCCATCAGAGGATTCGTGGCAGGAAACGACGGCATTGCACACTTCCTGAACTCATCACTGAACAAGGCGCAGATTGCGGAAGTTCGCAAAGACCTGCTTTCCGGAGCGACCAAGCTGCTCTATGTGGCGCCGGAGTCACTGACCAAGGCTGAGAACGTGGCCATGCTCAAGGAGATCAAGATCTCATTCTATGCTGTGGACGAAGCGCATTGTATTTCTGAATGGGGACACGACTTCCGTCCGGAATACCGCCGCATACGCAACATCATCGAGGAAATCAGCCTTGCGCCTATCATCGCACTTACCGCAACCGCGACCCCTAAGGTACAGAGCGACATCATAAAGAACCTTGGCATGACAGACGCAACCGTCTTCAAGTCATCCTTCAACCGTTCCAACCTATATTACGAAATAAGGGACAAGTCCGATCCGAAACGAGACATCATCAAGTTCATCAAGCAGAACCCCGGAAAGTCCGGCATCATCTACTGCTTGAGCAGAAAGAAGGTTGAAGAGCTCGCAGAACTGCTCAACATCAACGGAATCAAGGCCGCACCTTACCATGCAGGTCTGGATGCAAAGACACGAGCAGACAACCAGGACAAGTTCCTCATGGAGGAGATCAATGTGATTGTAGCGACCATCGCCTTCGGAATGGGTATCGACAAGCCGGACGTACGCTTCGTGATCCACTACGACATTCCTAAGAGTCTGGAAGGCTATTATCAGGAGACAGGACGCGCCGGACGAGACGGCAAGGAAGGCCAGTGCATCACATTCTACAGCTACAAGGACATCCAGAAGCTGGAGAAGTTCATGCAGGGCAAGCCGATCGCCGAGCAGGAGATCGGAAAGCAGCTGTTGATGGAGACCGTAGCTTATGCAGAGTCAAACTCATGCCGCAGAAAACTGCTTCTGAGTTATTTCGGCGAAGACTACCATGTAGAAAACTGCGGCGCATGCGACAACTGCCTGCACCCTAAGAAGCAGTTCGACGGACGCGAGGAAATGGCCTCAGTAATAGAACTCATAGAGTCTCTGCCAGAGCGATTCAAGATTGAACATCTGGCAAACATCCTCGCAGGAGAGTCTAATTCCATAATAAAATCATATCACCACGACAAGCTGGAACTTTTCGGAGCCGGCAAGGAGCACTCGACACGCTTCTGGCAGGCAGTGATCCATCAAGGTATGGTACTGCACTTCCTCTATAAGGATATAGAGGCTTATGGCCTTATGTCAGTAACCGACGAGGGACGGGCTTTCTATGAAAAGCCATATCAGCTTATGCTGACCGAGGATCGTGAATTTGCAGACGGCGAGGACGACGACGATGACGCTCCTGCAGGTGCAGTGCGCGGCGGAGGTGGAGGAGATGAGGCATTGCTGGCGATGCTCAAGGACCTGCGCAGGGATGTTGCACGCAAGAAAGGCCTGCAGCCGTGGGTAATCTTCGGAGATCCGTCGCTGGAAGACATGTCAATAATGTATCCGACTACGGTAGATGAGTTGAAGAACTGCCAGGGAGTAGGAGAAGGCAAAGCAAAGAAATTCGGAAAGGAGTTCCTTGAACTGATAGCAAAGTACGTTGAGGAAAACGACATAATCCGTCCGGACGACTTCGTGATGAAGTCCATGGTAAACAAGTCCGTAAACAAGATATATATCATCCAAAGCATTGACAGAAAGCTCCCTCTTGAAGATATTGCTGACGCAAAGGGTATGGAGATGCACGAACTGCTGGATGAGATTGAAGCTATCGTATACTCAGGTACGAAACTTCACCTTGACTATTATCTGGAGCAGACATTGGATGACGATGTGATAGATGACATTTATGCATACTTCCATGATGACGCCCAATCAGATTCTCTTGCAGAGGCGATGGAAGAGCTCGGAAGCGACTACGACGAAGAAGAGGTCCGCCTGGTCCGCATAAAATTCCTCTGTGAAGTAGCCAACTAGCAAAGGATACTATATAACTGTCCCACCGCCCGAAGAAACAAAGAATAAGGGAAATGTTTCTTTCGGGCGGTGGGACAGTTTATAATGATCTTTCATTTACAATTCCATCCAGCGGATGTCCTTGTCGCGGCCCCAGTAGGAGAGCTGACGTTTGGCGTAGTGCCGTGTGTTGCGCTGTATCAGTTCGATGGCGCGCTCCAAGGTTTCATTCGTGCCGTCAAACCAGTCAAAGATCTCCTTGTATCCGACAGTCTGAAGCGCAGCCAGGTCGCGATATTGGACCAGAGAGCGGACTTCATCGACAAGGCCGTCGTCTATCATCTGAATCACGCGGCGATTGATACGGTCATATAAAACATCACGCGGACGTGTCAAGCCAATCTTCTCGACATCAAAGTCACGCTGCTTACGGGTCTCTGTCTTGAATGAGGAGAACGGCCTGCCTGTCATCAGACACACCTCAAGTGCACGCACGACACGCTGACCGTTGGCAATATCTATTGTCGCATAGCTTTCAGGATCGAGCTTCTGCAGTTCCATCCTGAGCGACTCCACTCCCTCTTCACGAAGACGCGCCATAAGCTCATCACGCAGCTGAAGATCCGCTGACGGGAAGTCGTCAAGTCCATTCACCAAGGCATCAACATAGAATCCGGAGCCTCCCGCCATCACAAGGGTTTCATGCCCCTCTTCAAACAAGCGGTTTATCAGTTCCAGAGCCTCGAGTTCATATTTTCCGGCTGTGTAAAGCTGCTCGATAGTATGGGAATGGATAAAATAATGCTGAACAGCTGCAAGCTGCTCAGCAGAAGGCACAGCCGTGCCTATGGTCATTTCCTTATATATCTGACGCGAGTCGCAGGAAATTATCGGCGAATCATACTTGAGCGCCATTTCAATGCTGTAGTCAGTCTTGCCTACAGCTGTCGGGCCCAGTATGATAATCAGCTTTTTATTCATCGTCGTCCTCACCGTAGATCTCTTCGGTATCGTCGTCCTCTTCCTCGTCTACATCATCAAAGTCGTCCTCGAAGTCCTCATCATCCGGATCTTTCTTCTTCTCGTCAGGAAGGTCCTCAAAAGCAACATATCCATTTTCAAAGTCGATCGGGTTAGGACCCTTGGTCTCTACGAGAAGAGGATAGAGTACGTTGCGGCGCTCCTCGCCTACTCCGTCAAAGGTAACGATAACGCTCTTTACGTTTGTGGTGTCATAGAAATAAATGAACTTGTCCTCTCCCCTCTTGTGGCACTGACCGGCAGTCACGTCATCGATAGTTCCGAAGCCAAAGTCCTGGAAAACACTATATCGTGCGACAACCTCACCTCTTGCATCAAAAGACTTGAAAAGCACGACCTGGTCCTGTGGAAAATCCATGTCTGCCCTCATCTGTTTGTGAAGACTATAAAGAGAGGCGGTATCTTTCACCTCATATACACGCGCAAATCCCTTTATACCTGGAAGGGACACTCTATATCTCAGTATCATAGATAGTTAGAATTGTTCTAGGGTTAAAAATAGCCTCCAGCTGCGCCAGAAGCGAAGTCAAAGATAATAAATTTTCTCTTTTTGTGACAAAATTATTTTTTAGATCCCAGATTTTTCTTAATTTTGATTTTCGGTATGGATAACACTCAGATCCAAGATTCTTACAAGAGCATAGCCGCCGAATCCAGAGGCTTGTTCAAGGACAATGGAAGCCGATTCATTGCCCATGCATACCCCGTTGAAACCGAAGAAGAAGTCAAGGAAATCGTCGCAGCACTCAAGAAGGAGTACTACGACGCAAGGCATCATGTCTATGCCTACAGACTGGGATATCTCGGCGACAGATTCAGGGCGAATGATGACGGAGAACCGTCAGGTTCCTCAGGAAGGCCGGTTCTCGGTCAGATCGATTCAAACAACCTGAGCGACATTCTCGTGGTGGTGGTACGCTACTTCGGAGGCATAAAGCTCGGCATCCCCGGACTCATCAGAGCCTACAAGACAGCTACTGCTGATGCTCTGGCCAACGCTGAAATCGTGGAGAAGATAGCCTCCAGAATGTACCGCGTGCATTTCGGCTACATGAGCATGAACAGCGTCATGAAGGTGTTCAAGGACATGGGGCTTGAGCAGAAGAATCAGAAGTTCGACATGGAGTGCAGCATGGACACCAGTGTACGCCTGTCCCAGGTGGACACATTCCTGGAAAGAATCGGAGATGTTGAGGGTTGTAATGCAGAAGAGATCTAAAACTAAACATATATGGCCAAAAGTTTAATTTCAATCAGGGATTTCACCAAAGAGGAAATCCTGCATGTGCTCGAAACTGCCAAAGAGTTCGAGCAGAACAGAGAACAGAAATTCCTTGAGGGAAAGGTCATTGCGAGCCTTTTCTTTGAGCCATCTACAAGAACACGCCTAAGCTTTGAAACTGCGATCAACCGCCTTGGAGCAAAAGTCATCGGATTTTCCGACGCCAGCAACACAAGCCAGAGCAAGGGAGAGACTCTTAAGGACACCATCAAGATGGTGAACAACTATGTGGACATGATCGTGATGCGCCACCCGCTCGAGGGCAGTTCACGATATGCTTCAGAAGTGGCAACCGTTCCTGTTGTGAACGCCGGAGACGGAGCCAACCAGCATCCTTCACAGACACTGCTTGACCTCTATTCCATCATTCAGACTCAGGGAAAGCTTGAAGGCTTGACCATAAACATGGTCGGTGACCTCAAATATGGCCGTACTACACACTCCCTCCTTCAGGCGATGTCCCACTTCAACCCAAGATTCATATTTACAGCACCCCAGGAGCTCAAGATGCCGAAGGAGTACAAGGATTTCCTTGACAGAAGAGGCATCGAATATATCGAGACTGACTCCCTTGACGCATATCTCAACGACTGCGACATCCTGTACATGACCCGCGTTCAGCAGGAGCGCTTCACCGACCCGATGGAGTATGAGCGCGTAAAGGATGTTTATACCCTCAACGCTTCCATGCTGGGCAACGTGAAGGACAACATGAAGATCCTGCATCCGCTTCCTCGCGTCACTGAAATCGACCAGGACGTCGACGACACCAAATACGCCTACTACTTCAAGCAGGCAGAGAACGGACTGTACGTCCGCATGGCAATCATTTCATACTTACTCGGCTACCGCCCATTAAAATAGCAGCACCATGTCACATAAAGAATTAGTAGTAAGCGCATTGGAGAACGGTACCGTACTGGACCACATCCCAGCTGAAAACGTATATAAGGCACTTGACATCCTCGACCTGAAGGATATCGAAAGCCAGATCACAATCGGCATCAACCTCGCCAGCAAGATCCACGGCAAGAAGGGAATCATCAAGATCGCCGACATATTCTTCGAGGATGAAGAGCTTAACAAGCTTGCACTCATCGCACCTAACGCTACAGTCAATGTGATCCGCGACTTCAAGGTAGTGGAAAAGAAGAAGCTCGAGACTCCGAAGGAAGTCATCGGCATCGCAAAGTGCAAGAATCCTAAGTGCGTGACTAACCACCAGCCGATAAAGACAAAGTTCGCAACAGTGCAAGAAGGTGATAAAATATCACTAAAATGCCACTATTGTGAAAAAATTACCGGCATAAAGCACGCATTATAAAATAAATCATTATCTTTCGGGATAGTTTAATTACAAAGCGTAACACATAATACAACTAATAACATGAAAAAAGTTCACAACTTTACCGCAGGACCATGCGTTCTGCCACAGGTAGCTATCGACAACGCAATCGAGGCTCTCAAGGATTTCAAAGGCACAGGTATTCCTGTAATCTCTATCTCACACAGAACAAAGGAGTGGGATGCTGTAATGGATGAGTGCCGCGCACTCTGGAGAGAACTCCTCAACATTCCTGAGGACTATGAAATTCTCTTCCTTGGTGGTGGAGCAAGCATGGGCTTCCTCTATGTTGCAATGAACTTCCTCGAGAACAAGGCTGCATACCTTGAAACTGGCGTTTGGGCAAAGAAGGCCCTCAAAGAGGCTAAAGGCCTTGGAAACGCTTACGCTGTCGCGTCTTCAGCAGACACAGTATTCAACTATATTCCAAAGGGTTACGAAATTCCTACAGATGTAGATTACTTCCACATCACAACAAACAACACAATCTACGGTACTGAGATCCACGAAGATATGGATTCACCGGTTCCACTCATCGCCGACATGTCATCTGACATCATGAGCCGTCCGGTAGACGTTACAAAGTACGCCATGATCTATGGTGGTGCTCAGAAGAACGTTGGTCCTGCGGGCGTTACATTCTTCATCGTGAAGAAGGATCTCCTCGGAAAGGTAAGCCGCTACATCCCTACAATGCTTGACCTCCGCACACACATCGACGGTCTTTCAATGTACAACACTCCTCCTGTATTCCCTATCTTCGTGATGAACGAGACACTCAAGTGGCTCAAGGGCCTCGGTGGAGTAGAGGTTATGTACAAGATGAACAAGGAGAAGGCTGAGATCCTTTACGCTGAGATCGACCGCAACCCTCTCTTCAAGGGTACTGCAGCTAAGGAGGACCGCTCGCTCATGAACGTATGCTTCGTTATGGCAGAGGGTTATGAGAACCTCCAGGACGAGTTCTTCGCTTTCGCAAAGGAAAGAGGCATGACAGGTATCAAGGGCCACAGATCAGTAGGTGGCTTCCGTGCATCTATCTACAACGCATGTCCAAAGGAGAGCGTAGAGGCCCTCGTAGCATGCATGCAGGAGTTCGAACAGCTTCATAAGTAAAACATCATCCCCGGTCCCGACCGGGGATTCAAATATCCCACTATGAAAATTTTAGTAGCAACAGAGAAGCCGTTCGCAGCAGCTGCGGTAAACGGCATCCGTCAGATAGCAGAAGGCGCAGGCCATGAGCTCGTTCTTCTCGAGAAATATACAGACAAGGCACAGCTTCTTGAGGCTGTAGCAGACGTTGACGCAATGATCGTGCGTTCGGACAAGGTGACCGCTGAGGTGGTCGCTGCCGCTCCTAAGCTCAAGATCGTGGTTCGCGCAGGTGCAGGTTTCGACAACCTCGACCTTCCTGCATGCACAGAGAAGGGCATCGTGGCAATGAACACTCCTGGCCAGAACTCCAATGCAGTTGCTGAGCTTGCAATCGCAATGATGATCTTCATGTCACGCAACCAGTTCACTCCTGGTACAGGTATGGAGGTACAGGGCAAGAAGGTAGGTATCCAGGCATACGGTAACGTAGGACGTCTGGTAGCTCAGAAGGCTAAGGCTCTCGGTATGGAAGTCATGGCATTCGACCCGTTCGTACCAGCTGAGAAGATGGTTGAAGAGGGCGTTACTCCAGCTGAGTCTCTCGAGCAGATGTATGAGCAGTGCAACTTCGTGTCACTCCACATCCCTGCAATCCCTGCAACTATCGGATCCATCAACTACAATCTCATCTCACGCATGCCTAAGGGCGGTTGCGTTGTGAATACAGCCCGCAAGGAAGTCATCAACGAGCCTGAGCTCGTGAAGGTGCTCGAGGAGCGTCCTGACATCAAGTACGTGACTGACGTTGCTGCAGCTATCCAGGCTGAGCTCAACGAGAAGTTCCCTAAGCAGGTGTTCGCTACTCCTAAGAAGATGGGAGCGGAGACTGCAGAGGCTAACATCAACGCAGGTCTCGCAGCTGCCCAGCAGATCTGCGACTACTTCGCAACAGGTTGTACTAAATTCCAGCTCAACAAATAATTATGGTAAAGATCAGACCATTCGCAGCGGTACGTCCGCCAAAACAATATGTAGAGGAAGTGGCTGCAAGGCCATACGACGTCCTCAACTCAGTAGAGGCAAAGGCAGAGGCAGGCGAGAAGTCCCTCCTGCACATCACAAAGCCTGAGATCGACTTCGACCCTATCATCGACGAGCACAGCCAGCCGGCTTACGACAAGGCTGTCGAGAACTTCAAGGCTTGGCAGGAGAAAGGTTGGCTCGTTCAGGATGACAAGCCATACTATTATGTATACGCACAGACAATGGACGGCCGCACTCAGTACGGACTCGTGATGTGCGCACACACTGACGACTACGCTTCAGGAGCGATCAAGAAGCACGAGCTCACCCGCAAGGACAAGGAAGAGGACCGTATGATCCATGTACGCATCCAGAACGCCAACATCGAGCCTGTGTTCTTCGCATATCCGGACCATGCAGAAGTAAACGCTATCGTAGCTAAGTATGTAGCTGGCGAGCCTGAGTACGACTTCGTTGCAGAGGACGGCTTCGGCCACCATTTCTGGGTGATCAGCGAGCAAGCCGACATCGACCGCATCACTGAGATCTTCGCAGAGATCCCTGCATTCTATGTAGCTGACGGCCACCACCGTACAGCAGCTGCTGCCCTCGTTGGCGCAGAGCTCCGCGGCAAGAACCCTAACCATACAGGTGACGAGGAGTACAACTACTTCATGACAGTAGCGTTCCCTGACAGCCAGCTCAAGATCATCGACTACAACCGCGTTGTGAAGGACCTCAATGGCCTCACTGAGGAGCAGCTTCTCGAGGCTCTCGCAGTGGACTTCGACGTAAAGGAGGAAGGCGCAGAGATCTACAAGCCAAGCAAGCTCCACGAGTTCTCTATGTATCTCGGCGGCAAGTGGTATTCTCTCGTAGCTAAGGAAGGCCGTTACGACGACAACGACCCTATCGGCGTTCTCGACGTGACCATCCTCTCTAACCTCGTCCTCGACAAGATCCTCGACATCAAGGATCTCCGCACTTCAAAGAGAATCGACTTCGTAGGCGGTATCCGCGGCCTCGGCGAGCTCTCACGCAGAGTAGACAGCGGCGAGATGAAGGTTGCCTTCGCACTCTACCCTGTTTCTATGAAGCAGCTCGTGGACATCGCAGACTCAGGCAACATCATGCCTCCTAAGACAACATGGTTCGAGCCTAAGCTCCGCTCCGGCCTCGCAATCCATAAGCTGGCGTAAGGCACATTACCCGCAACGATATAAAAACTCCTCACTGTGAGGAGTTTTTATTTTTATTTAAGTAAATTTGCAGCCTTGAACAAACAATGCAGATCATGAACGTTAAGGAACTTCTCTACAAATGCCAGGCTGAAAAAACAGCTGTCTTGGCAACAAACTTCTATAATTTTGAAACTCTTACATGCGTGATGAAGGCTGCCGCCAAGATGGAGGCTCCCGTTCTTCTTCAGCTCACACGCAGCTCGATCGACTACATGGGCCTTGAGCAGGCTGTAAAGATGGGCCGCCAGGCTATCTCCGACTACGGCGTGCAGGGTTGGATACACCTTGACCACGGCGGATCTGTTGAGCTCGTGAAGAGATGCCTCGAGGCTGGCTTTGACTCAGTCATGATCGACGCCAGCGAGAAGCCGTTTGATGAGAACGTCGAGACAACTCAGCAGGTTGTAGAGATGGCAAAGCCGTTCGGCGCAAACGTTGAGGCTGAGCTCGGATATGTCGCTAAGCTCGGACAGGAGCAGGGCGGCGGCTTCACAACTCCTGAGGAGGCAGCCCTCTTCGTTGAGAAGACAGGCGTTGACGCGCTCGCTGTTTCAATTGGATCTGCTCACGGTTTCTACAAGCAGGCACCTAAGCTCGATATCGAGAGACTCGCACAGATCCACGCTGCAACTGACGTTGCCCTCGTTCTCCACGGAAGCTCAGGCATCCCTCACGAGATGGTTCAGGAGGCTATCGCTAACGGTATCGTGAAGGTGAACCTCGCAACCGAGATCAAGGACAACTTCATGCGCGCCCTCAAGGGAGTCCTCACATCAAGCGACGAAATCGACCTCCGCAAGGTATTCCCTAAGGCAATCGACCCTGTCGTAGATCTTCTCTGCGAGAAGTATAGAATGGTGGGAAGTGCTAAGAAATAGTTTATATATCATCATTTCGCTGCTGATCTGGTCAGTCGGGCTGCACGCACAGGATGAGAAGAAGAAGGTTGACTTTGTTTACGATGTCGACTTCGAGATGAACTTCGACAACCGCGAGTTCTACCGCAGTGCATTCTCCAGTTCGATGACCATATTCGGCGCGCGACTTACTCCTGCTGTCGGCCTTGAGGCTGTACAGAAGGACGGAACTTCGCACCGCATCATGGCAGGCATCGACGTCATGAAGGACTTCGGTTCCGCCAACAAGAAGACGTTATCTGTCTTCCGCGAGATCTCACTCTACTACAGACTGGAAAAAGACTTCGGGAACACCGACATGACCCTCTATGCAGGCATCTTCCCGCGCAGAAACATGTCAGACAGGTATTCCGAGGCATTCTTCTCCGACTCGCTGAAATTCTATGACAACAACCTTGAAGGTATCCTGCTGAAGTTCAAGCGACCTAACGCAGAGTTCGAGGTAGGATGTGACTGGATGGGTCAGTACAGCGAGAACCAGAGGGAAAGGTTCATGATCTTCACAAGTGGAGAAGGACAGGTTGCGCCTGTGATGGCTGTCGGATATGCCGGCTACATGTACCATTTCGCGAACACATGGCACATCAAGGGCCTCGTGGACAACTTCCTTCTCAACCCATACATCCGTTTTGACTTTGCGCAATATACCGGGCTGCAGAAACTGTCAGCCACCGTGGGATACCTCCAGGCTTTCCAGAACAACAGAAAGCATGTGGGATATTACATATTCCCCCGCGGAGTTCATCTGGACCTTGAAGTACGAAAATGGAACGCAGCGATCAAGAATATGGCCTTCTACGGCACGAACATGATGCCTTACTACAACTTCCACGACGAAGGCGGAATCAAATACGGAAGCAACCTATATTTCGGAGATCCTTTCTACAGGATACATGACGACGGCAACAACGGAGCAGGCCTGTATGACCGTCTGGAGATCTGCTACGAGCCACGCATCGGCAAACACCTCCAGCTGAGAGTCGCAGCCCTCTTCCACTTCCATAACTTCCACTACTCCGGATGCCAGCAGATGGTCGGAGTTCTGGCTTCATTTTAATCAGCAGACCGCACCACGGCTGCACATAGCGTTGCACGCAACCTGCTGATTATCTGCGTTTTAAATGGTTATGGCTGCTGTCAAAAGACAGCAGGCATAACCATTTAAAACCCTCTGTTTCAATAATTTAAGTGCAACGCTGTTTTAAGTTCAAGCCATCGTGCCGCCGACCAGATCGAGGATTTCGGCAGTGATTTCCTGCTGGCGGCCCTTGTTGTATGCGAGGGTGAGTTCGGCGATGAGATCCTGAGCATTGTCTGATGCGATCTGCATTGCGAGAGTACGGGCGGCATGTTCGGCAGCGTTCGCGTCGAGCATCACGGTATAGATCTTGAGCAGAAGGACCTGCGGAAGGAGATGTTTGATAAGCGACAGAGGATCAGGCTCAAGAATGTAGTCTATTGGCTGGTCGTATTTGTCACCATGATCAAGGTCATGAAGGGAAAGTGGCAGGTAATTTTCACGTACAGAAGGCTGTGAACCAGGAGATGCGAAGTGGTTGTACAGGAGCATGACCTGCGAGACTTCTCCTGCAGCAAAACTGTCGACAAGGTCGGTAGCAAGATCGGCTGCATCATCGTATGTTGGCTTGTCGGCAATCTTAGAGCGGTCGTCCTTCAACGTATATCCGGCCTTGCGCACCGCTTCCGCCACCTTTCGTCCTACAGCATAAATATCTATATCCTCCGGAGCATAACCACGTTTTGCCAGTTCTTCAAGAGTATGAAGAACCCTCTTGATTATGCTTACATTGAAGGAACCGCAGAGGGAACTGTTGGAAGAGAAGACGACAAGAGCAACTCTCGCAACATGGCCTTTTGACGGATATTCATCAACATGTATATCCTGAAGGGTAACAGGAAATTCGGAGGTACCAAGCCCCATCTTCTCGCGCAGCAGGTCATGTATCTCACCATCCTGAAGGAGACCGGCCAGGATACGATGCATCTGCTGCTCATAGGGCAGCTTGCCGCCGATTGCGACCTGGGCCTTATGCAGCTTGGCAGACGCAACCATCTTCATCGCTGAAGTGATCTTCAGCGTATTCCTGACAGAAGCAATCCTGCTCTTTATTTCCTTCAGTGAACCCATAGTTTATTTATATTTATTGACTATGTGTTCCATTGGCCCCCTCCCACTACGTGGGCCCCTCCCCCTAGCCGGGGGTGGCAAAATGCCAATTCCACACAACAGTCAATAATACTATATCAATAACCCATTGACAATCGAAGCGGCTTCTTTTTCAATAATTTCAAAAATCTTCTGGTCGGTCTTGCCTTTTGAAAGCGGTTCCAAGACATCATCAGTATGGAACGCCCTCATCTTCTGGAAGAATGCCATCTGGAAATCATCCACCTGATCCAGCGACAAGTCCTTCAGCAACCCCTTTGTACCGCAGTACAGAATCGCTACCTGCTCCCCTACCGGCATCGGAGAATACTGAGGCTGAACCAGAAGCTTATTGTTCTTGCGGCCTTTATCCAGCGCCATCATTGTGATCGGATCCATATCGCTGCTGAACTTCGAAAAGGCTTCAAGCTCACGATACTGAGCCTGGTCAATCTTCAATGTACCGGCCACCTTCTTCATGCTTTTGAGCTGGGCGCTTCCACCAACGCGGGATACCGATATACCGACATTCACTGCAGGACGGAAACCCTGATTGAACAGATCTGACTCAAGGAAGATCTGACCGTCTGTAATCGAGATCACATTGGTCGGAATGTATGCAGAGACGTCTCCTGCCTGTGTTTCGATGATCGGCAGGGCTGTGAGCGAACCTCCCGCCTTGACCTTGCCCTCCAGTGATACAGGAAGGTCATTCATCTTCTCAGCCACTTCCTGCTGACCGATGATCTTGGCAGCTCTCTCAAGAAGCCTTGAATGCAGATAGAAGATATCACCCGGATATGCCTCACGACCGGATGGACGACGGAGGATCAAAGACACCTCACGATACGCTACAGCCTGCTTTGACAGGTCATCATAAACCACAAGCGCATGGCGTCCCGTATCACGGAAATATTCTCCGATGGCAGCACCTGCAAATGGAGCATAATAGCGGAGAGCTGCAGGATCAGCAGCAGTTGATGCTACAATGATCGTGTAGTCCATCGCTCCCTTTTCCTTGAGGGTCTGGACGAGACTGGCTATGGTAGATCCTTTCTGTCCTACCGCAACATAGATACAATACACCGGCTCACCTGCCTCGTAAGCTGCGCGCTGATTGATGATCGTATCTATTGCAATTGCAGTCTTTCCGGTCTGGCGGTCACCGATGATCAGCTCTCGCTGACCACGACCTATAGGAATCATAGAGTCAATGGCCTTGAGGCCTGTCTGGAGAGGCTCTGTCACAGGCTGACGGAAAATCACGCCCGGAGCCTTGCGTTCCAAAGGCATCTCACATAATTCTCCCTCAAGGCGTCCCTTGCCATCCAGAGGCTCACCAAGAGGATTGACCACACGGCCAAGCATGCTCTCGCCGACATTAAGAGAGGCTATCCTGCGGGTGCGTCTGATAGTCATGCCCTCCTTGATCTTATCTGTAGGTCCCAGCAGCACTGCTCCGACATTATCCTCTTCAAGGTTCATCACGACGGCCTTGATACCATCCTCAAACTCAAGGAGTTCTCCGGCCTCGGCCTTGAGAAGCCCATGGATGCGCACCACACCGTCGCTCACCTGCAGCACGGTTCCGACCTCATCGAAACGAGGGTCGGTATCGATGGCCTTGAGCTGCTCCAGAAGCACCTGAGAGATTTCACTCGGTCTTATATTTTCTGACATGTTATACTATTCTGTTAGCTTTATCCACTAGTTCGTTATGAAGTCGTCGCAATTGAGTCTGCACGCTGGCATCCATCCGGAGGTCTTCCACCTGCAGCACGAAGCCTCCTATCAAAGATTCATCCACACTTTCTTCCAGCAGCACCTTGGCCCCTGTCCTTTCCTGCAAGACTGCCTCCAGGGAAGCCTTCTGTTCCGGCGCAGGCATTGCCGTCACAAGTCGCCCGACCTTGATACCGCACAATTCACGATACTGATCTATAAACGAAAGCATGATACGCATGAAATGTTCCATACGCTTATTCACGCACACCAGGCGTACAAAGCGGCCCAATTCGTCCGCAAGAGGTTCTCCGACTGCAGCACCGATGATGTCAATCTTTCTATCGATACTGATTTCCGGATGTTTCTGCACTGCGTCTGCAAGCTGACGGATATCCTGCATTCTGCGCGCAAGCACACATGCCTGGGAATAGACTACTTCCCCGGCACCTGTCTCCTGAACAAGTTTCAGAAGAGCTTTGGCATATCTATGTGCTATTGGCCCTGCGTTCATTAGAGTTTGTCTACCAGACTGTCAACCAGTTCCTTCTGAGATGCATCTGAGGACAGTTCCTTGCGTACGACTTTCTCGGCAATTGCCAAGGATACTTTTGCGACTTCATTGCGGACTTCCTTCATCGCAGCTTCCTTTTCCTCATTGATGCGTACGCGCGCATCATCCATAATCTTCTGAGCCTCGGCGCGTGCCTGCTCCTGAGCCTGGGCAATCATACGATCGCGCTCAGCAGCAGCCTCCTGCATCAGCCTGGCCTGCTCTGCCCGTGTCTGGGAAATGAGCTTTTCCTGTTCAGACTGCAGATTGGCAAGAGCCTCTTCGGCAAGACGGGCTGCCTCAAGCGAATCATTGATCCGCTTGGTACGCTTCTCCACCATTCCTGTTATGATCGGGAAACCGAATTTGGCAAGAATGAAGAATACCAAAGCAAAGATTATGGTCATCCAGAAAAGAAGACCACTGTCAGGAATCATCAGGTCCATGACTGGCTTACATTACAATTGCCATCAAGCAAGCGATGATTGCGAAAAGGCAGGCACCCTCGACAAGAGCACCGATGATGAGCATGGCTGTGCGGATATTTCCTGCAGCCTCAGGCTGACGCGAAATAGCCTCCATGGCAGACTTACCAATCTTACCGATTCCCCATGCTGCTGCGATAGCCGCAATAGCGGCTCCGATTGCTCCTGCAACTGGTCCCCAGGCGATTGGCGCCGCTTGTAAAATTGTTGATAGTAACATAGTTATTGTGGTTTAAATGTTTATTATTAATGTTCCTCCTGTCGTGACATTCCGATGAAGACGGCTGAAAGCATAGTAAAGACGTATGCCTGTATGAATGCCACCAGCAGCTCCAGACAGTCCATGAAGACGCCGAATACCATCGTTATCGCTGTCATCGATCCGTTTATCACCGGGCCCATCTTCGCTGTCACAAAAATCACAGCCACAAGGCCCAATATCATCGCATGGCCGGCCAGGATATTGGCAAAAAGCCTCACCATCAGCGAAAACGGCTTCGAAATCATTCCAAAAAGTTCTATTACCTGCATTATCGGCAGAGGGAACTTCAGGAAGATCGGAGCTTCCGGCCAAAGTATCTCCTTCCAATAGTGCTTGTTGGCAAAGAGGTTGATCATGAAGAATGTAAACATGGCCAACACCAATGTCACAGCAATGTTTCCAGTCACATTCGCCCCTCCCGGGAAGAACGGAACTATTCCGAGCAGGTTGCTCAGAAAGATGAAGAAGAATGCCGTCAGAAGATACGGCGCATACTTCTTATAGTGCTTCTCTCCTATCGATGGCTTGACAAGGTCGTCATTCACCATCATAACCATCATCTCCATCAGGCCAGTAAAGCCTTTAGGTGCACCTTCGTTCACTGTATCATGCTTCTTATACCACCTCGCTGCTGACAGCACAAGGATTACCAGCAATGCGGCAGAAAATATCAACGATGCCACATTCTTTGTTATGGATATGTCAAACGGTCTTGCCACAGAGCCGTCCGGCATGAGTTCCATGATCTTGCCATCCTCAGATATAAATAATCCCTCGTAAATACCGCCATGTTCCAGCTCAGATGACATGAAAAAGTGCCAACCTGTGCTGCTATGAACAATACAAGGCAGCGGAATCGTCACATGGTGTCCCTTCCATGTCGTGATGTGCCAGCCGTATGAATCGCCGATGTGACCGAACACAAGCTCTGAAACATCAACCTCAGCAGCTTCTTCGCTTGAGGCCTCAGCCGGCTGAGACGACAGACAAAGACTGGCTATAAGAGTCACAACTATGTATCTCCACCACCTCATAGCTCTGCACACACTGTCACTTTATTATATGCTATCTCGACAAAGCCGCCTGTAATGTCGACGTTTTCTTCGACACCATCACTGACAAATATAATCCTGCCTTCGTCAAGCGAAGATATAAGCGGTGCATGGTTCGTCAAGACCATGAAACGGCCAAGCGTTCCAGGCAGAGACACCTTGCTCACCATCTTTTCAAGAACGGTACGCTCAGGAGAATAAATTATCAGATGTATGTTGTCGGATTTATTCATTACCAAGCGCCTTAAGCATATCCTCACCCTTCTTTATCGCCTCTTCGATAGTTCCCACATTCAGGAACGCCTGCTCCGGTATGTCATCGACCTCTCCGTCCATGATCATCTTGAAGCCTCGTACGGTATCCTCAATCGAGACCATAACACCGGGCACACCGGTGAACTGCTCTGCCACAGCAAATGGCTGAGAGAGGAAACGCTGCACCTTTCTCGCACGATTTACCGTGAGCTTATCCTCATCAGACAGCTCATCCATTCCAAGAATAGAAATGATATCCTGAAGTTCCTTATGTCTTTGAAGGATCTGCTTGACCCTTTGCGCAGTATTATAATGGTCCTGACCGACTATGTTCGGATCAAGGATACGGGAAGTTGACTCCAGCGGATCCACAGCCGGATAGATACCGAGTTCGGCAATCTTTCGGCTCAATACGGTTGTCGCATCAAGGTGGCTGAATGTTGTCGCCGGAGCCGGGTCGGTAAGGTCATCCGCAGGCACATATACAGCCTGCACGGAAGTAATGGAACCGTTCTTGGTCGATGTGATTCTCTCCTGCATCTGGCCCATTTCCGTTGCGAGTGTAGGTTGATAACCTACAGCAGAAGGCATGCGGCCTAGAAGTGCTGATACTTCCGAGCCAGCTTGTGTAAAGCGGAAGATGTTGTCAATGAAGAAAAGTATGTCCTTTGGACCGGCAGACTTAGTATTGTCACGGAAGGACTCGGCAAGAGTAAGACCGGACAGCGCTACAGAAGAACGTGCTCCTGGAGGCTCATTCATCTGACCGAAGACCATCGCCACCTGTGACTTGGGAACTTCATCATAATCGATCTTCGACAAGTCCCAATGTCCTTCCTCCATGCCTTTGAGGAATGCGTCTCCATATCTGATGACCCCTGATTCTATCATCTCACGTAGAAGGTCATTACCTTCGCGGGTACGTTCACCCACACCGGCAAATACAGAGAATCCGTTATGTTTCTTTGCAATATTATTGATAAGTTCCTTGATGAGTACGGTTTTTCCCACTCCGGCACCGCCAAACAGACCGATTTTGCCTCCTTTAAGGTATGGCTCGAGAAGATCTATGACCTTTATGCCGGTAAACAGAACCTCTTGAGACGTAGCGAGGTCTTCAAACTTTGGAGGATCGCGGTGAATCGGGAAAGCGTTTTCGCGATCAAGGTCACGCATGCCATCTATTGCCTCACCAACTACATTCATCACACGGCCTCGTATCTGCTCGCCAACTGGCATTGTAATAGGTGCGGACGTACATATAACCTCCATGCCGCGGTAAAGTCCGTCAGTGCTGTCCATAGCTACTGTTCTGACAGTATCCTCACCTATATGCTGCTGAACTTCTACTATGAGTTCCTTACCATTGGTTCGCCTTATTAGCAGGGCCTCATGAATTGAAGGCAATGATTGCTGGGTTTTGCTGGCTAGGTTGAAATGAACATCGACTACAGGGCCAATGATCTGGGATATATGTCCGACTAAAGATGACATTGTGTTAGTTTTAGGGCATTTGTGTAAATATAGAAATTTTTCTAGAATTGACAATGGCCCACCGGAACGATGGGCCATTAATTATACTAGGTAGAGATCGTTTCTTCTATCTCAATCTTGTCCTTCTGAAAGCGCTTGTCAATAAGATAATCTATCGAGTATTTTCCTGGACCTGTGATGTACAAGAGCAAAAAAAGTATCAGGTAAATGAATGATAGCTCCCCCTCGGGAAAATCAGCATCATGCACATCGAAGAATGCGACAGCCATAGCTATAATCATCGGTATGACAGTTACTCTGACCAGAAGTCCGAAGATCAGGAACATCGAACAGCAGAACTCGATAAAGACAATCAGCATCAGTGACATATAGCTGCCAAAACCGAATATACTCGGAAAAGTTGTGGAGAGTTCCTGAAAATGAACCATCTTGTCAAGGCCATGCAACATCAGCAGAATGCCAAAGAAGATGCGTATGAAAAGTATAAGGACAGATATGCCCTTACCTCTGCAGTACTGTGGAAATAAAAAATCGTAAAACATAGCAATCCATATTTTTAGTCAAGGAATGCCATGTCAAATATTCAGCCAAAGCCAACACTTTAAGGAAAACGTCAGTCACATGACAAAACAAAAAAGCCTCCAGGACATTGTCCTGAAGGCTTTCGTATAAGAAAGTGGCGGCTACCTACTCTCCCACCTGGTGGGGCAGTACCATCGGCGATGGTGAGCTTAACTTCTCTGTTCGGAATGGGAAGAGGTGGATCCTCACCGCTATAACCACCACAGTATGTTTCTGAGAAAACACAACTTGGATCTTGCGACTTCGAGACTATCGGTTGCTGCGTTCCACTTCTTTTTCTTGGCTTTACTTCCTTATTACTACGACTTCCGCGCTTTCGGGAGGTCGAAGAACTCACAGAGGAAGATGTCGGGCTATTAGTACCGCTCGGCTTTGACATTACTGCCTTTACACCTGCGGCCTATCAACGTGGTAGTCTCCCACGACCCTCATAGATGTCTCATCTTGAAGACGGCTTCGCGCTTAGATGCTTTCAGCGCTTATCCTGACCGAACGTGGATACCCGGCGGTGCAGCTGGCGCCACAACCGGTAAACCAGAGGTTCGTCCAACCCGGTCCTCTCGTACTAAGGTCAGACCTTCTCAATCATCATACGCCCACAACAGATAGAGACCGAACTGCCTCACGACGTTCTGAACCCAGCTCGCGTGCCACTTTAATCGGCGAACAGTCAAACCCTTGGAACCTGCTCCAGCCCCAGGATGTGACGAGCCGACATCGAGGTGCCAAACCGCTCCGTCGATTTGAGCTCTTGGGAGCGATCAGCCTGTTATCCCCGGAGTACCTTTTATCCTTTGAGCGATGGCCCTCCCATGAGGAACCA
>JAZOPY010000128.1:0-53877 GCA_045655825.1 Candidatus Cryptobacteroides sp.
TCCAGAGCCTTGTGGTATGCGTTGCCTGCAATCGAACTGGCTGACCTCTGTCCTCTCTCGCAGTAGATGTATTCCTTCTCGAACGCCTTCTCGTTACGTGCGAAGCAGGCGACCTTGGAATAGCTCCACGAATCGAGCAGATAGAACGAGAGGTGCTCGTTCATCTGCTCGGGTGTAAACTTTGAATACTGGTTCATGGCTAGAGGAGTTTAGGAGCTCTCGACTCATCAACCTTCGCCCTCATCTCTGCTTTCTTGTCATCCACCGTAGCAGCATGGGCTGCAGTCTGGTCGTCCGGAATCGAGCTGTCCTCGTCGGCATCGCCGAAGTCGCATCCTGTCAGATACTCGTAGAGCTTCTTCTTCGCCTGACGCTCAGCCTTTCCCTTGATCTGGTCCATCGAGCTGTATCCGTCCTTCTTGACGGTGGCGGTGATGGAGAATCCGTTCTTGTCTCCCTGCCACTCGTAGTTGATCTTGCAGCATACGGCGGCGCATGAAGGTGACACGTCCGGAAGCGGAGTGAGCGAGATGAAGTATCTGCATCCTATCTTCTTGAGGAGGGCGGTGAAGCCTTCCTTGGTAGGGTACATCCTCTCGGAGATGATGTTGAACTGGTTGCCGGTAGGGAGAAGTCCCATGAATGCAGCGTCGATGACGGCATCCCTTGCCACGTTGATGGAATAGGTCGGCTTGACCTCTCCGGTCTTGCGATCGTATCCCGGCTTGTCGGTGAGGAATCCCACCTTGGTGTTCATGAGCGGCATGAAGTATTCCTTCATCACCTCGTCGGTGAGGGCCGCCCTGAGTCTGTTGACGATTCCTGCGGCCATGAACGCCGCACCTGCGTTGTTAGCAAGCTGGATGCTTCCGGCTTCCTCGAACGCTGTCATGAAGCTCTGCTGAGCCTGAGTGAGAGACATCTGTGGTCTCTGGTTGGTTTGTGGTGTCATATATGTTTGATTTAAGAGTTGTCTATAAAAAAGGCAGGTCCTGAGGCGGACGCTCCAGGGAAGAACTTTGTAAATTAAATGGTCATCTCTGTTGTGCTTTTGAGTTCCTTGTCCGCTACACCTCACGGCGTTTCCCTGCCTTAAACGGTTGCTCCCCGACCGAGATGCCGAGGAGTCTACACTAAAACAATTCATGTCACAAGCGGCGCAATCACTGCGGCATGGAGAGCGGAAAGGCCGCCAGGCCCGTCCGCCCTTGCATAACCAAGTATTAACTTTTGAAAAGATGATTTCTGGCGCAATCACTGCGGCATTGTGGGCGGAAAGGCCGCCAGGCCCGACCGCCCCGGCCGGAAGATCCGGCACTGACGAAAAAGATTCTTAACCATGAAGATGGCGCATCACTGCGGCATGGCGGAGAGAGAAGGACTCGAACCCCCATCTCGTAGGCAAATTCCCCACAACGCCTACGCGCACTACCATTGTGCTATCTCACCAAATGGGGCGCACCCTTACCCCTTGTAACCACGATTAACCAAAATTATGTTTAACTTCGGGTGCTTTGCAGGTGGAGGAGCCGCCAGGCTCGACCACCCTGGAGGAAGGGCCCGTCACCCTCCCTCACTCAACTTTAAACCTAAAACACTTGAATTATGACAAAACGGCCCTCACGGGCGGTGTTATTCCTTGCCGCATGAATCATCGGATTCGCATGCGGTTTCGTCTACAGGTTCATGGTTCGCTCTGAAAAGGGCTTCCTCCTCCCTCCTGCGTGCGCTAGCTTCGAGGGTGTCCGCTGCGCGGGCTGCAATCTTCGCAAACTCCCTCATGTCCGGGCTGTCAAGGAATGCTCTAGTCATCATGTCGAGGATCGAGATTCCATGTCCGTTCATGACGCTGAGCGTGTGCGTGTCCTCATCTGCAGAGTTGCCTGCTGCGATGATGATGTATCCGCCGCCGACTCCCGGCTTAACTGACTCGTTCAGTTCCTTTGCAAGATCCTCGATCTTCTTGAATGCTTCTTTCATAATCGTAGAAATTAAATGTGAATAAAAAGTTATTGAAATGGGCCACACCCCAAGGGAATCGAACCCTCATCTCCACAGCTCCGCATGTCCGAATATGCTGGTGTGGTGTTCTACCGTTGAACTAAGGGGTGATTGTGGGGAGTGGACGGCCTCCCCTGAGTACTAAACATTACAGCTTATCTGAACTGACTGCATCCGTCCATGCAGTATGGGTGGGGCGGCCGCTACCCCGGTTTGCGTTTTGACATACTTAAAAGGGCAATAAATTGTTTTTGGGTTATCGTTTGTACGGCCGATTGAATCGTTAGATTTCGATGATTGCGATGTCCGGAGCGATTTCCTTGATCTTGGCAAGCTCTGCGTCAATCACCTTATCTCTCAGTTCCTCAAGAGTTGCCTGAGCCCCTGGAGACAGAAGCACAAAGGAAACATCGCGTCCGTTGACCTGAGCGAAGGTCTCCACCTCTATGGTCTCGGCAGGCATCCCTTTGAATAACGGCATCTTAATGGTGAATGATGCCGGAAGATTGGAGTTGACGATCTGAGTGAAGCAGTCGCTGCGATTGCCGTTTTCCTGAATCGCCCTATCAACCTTGCTGTTGATTGTCGCAGTGAAGTTCATCAGTGTTGTCACCAGTTTCATATTGGTCTCGCGATCAGGGAAGAAGGCGCGGTTCATCTTAATGAACAGACCGAGAGCGGCAGGAGCCCATGATTTCTCAGCATTGATTCCAAATTCAAGGAACTTTGGATTGTGGCTAAGCTTGCCTGTCACAATACCACTGCGGTACGGGTGACATTCGTTAAGCACCAGTTTAAGACTAACCTTCTCGCGGTCAACAATGATGTGACAATCCTGCTGCTCAAACTGCTGGGTGTTGATTCTCTTTGAAAGATATTCGGCTACTGAACCGATTGTACCTTCAATATAAGTCTGAATAGGAGCTTTCTGCTCAAGCTGTTTTGGAGCAACTCCCTCGCGAACGATAACCTCTACGGTGTCCATACCTGGAGCAAGGTTGATGTTGTATCTCTCTTTGTTTTCCATAAACTTTGATTTTAATCGTTAATCATCTGTTCCTGTCTTTCGTACTACCTGAAAGATGGTTGTCTGAAGTTCATCGGCAGTGGCAGGGCGACATTCGATAAGCTCGCCTGCCTTGTTGTAGTAGCCGGTCATCCTACTATCCTGGTCAGTAAAGCGGTAGCACTCCTCGGTGACATACTCAGCTTTTGACTTGATGTTGGAGACCATGATGGACCTCTGCTCTCTGAGAGGTTTCAAACGGCCTTTGAAATCAGCGTCAACCACTTTCTTTTCTGCCTCGATCTCGGCAATTTCGATTGAGAGGTTGGCCAGCTTCTCCTTGTGGCCCTGCAGTTCTTCCGGGGTATACTGTCTCATGTATCCCTTCTGCTCGCATGCGTCGCAATTGTCTCTGAGAAATGCTTCGCGTTGTACCAGGTTCTTGTAATCCTGTCCTAATTGTTTTTCCATACTTTATATATGATTGAGTTAATAGTCGTCATGAACCTGTCCTTCTCCCTCGCATGTAGGGCATCTTCGTATCTCACCCTGGCAGTAGTTCTTTCTTTCTGCCCTCGCGTCATCCTCGTCATAGGGAAGGATCTGATATGCTATTGCTGTAACCTTAACGAACTCTCGCGTGTGGACGTTGAAGGAGAAGTACTGGAGTCCGTCCTCGCAGTCCGGACAGTCCGTCATCCTTACTCCGCCTCCGCAGCTTGGACACTTGTGGCTGCTGTAGCCTGCGCATACAGGGCAGCTCATACCAGCGTGTCTTTACGAACCGCCCAGAGCATCCATGCGGCTGCTGCGCATCCGGCGCATCCTATCACCGAGAAGACCGAAGGGTCGATTATCGAGTCCACTAAAGCGGCGACGGCCATGAGGCCGAAGAAGCCGGAGAAGATTGTCAGGAGCGCACTCCCGAGAAAGCCCATGATCTTAAGGAAGACGATCATTGACTTGGTTGCATGTGTTTCCATATAATATCGTTTTAGTTTCTGCCCGTCATCTGCATTAAGGGGTTTGAACCTTGTGGGAGACATGTATCCCACCCTGCATTACGAGCCTACACTGTTGCCTATTGAAATCGTCACGACTCTTCTTGGTCAGTGGAGAGATTAGCCTTAGACTTCGGCCTGTCGCACCATCGCGGCTTGACTTCCTATGCGGTCGGCTAGTTGGACACGTTCTCTTTGCACTACCCTCTTGCGAGGCCGCGGCAATACCGCGTATCGTGGTCCTTTTTTAGTTGACTTTTATTGTCTTGGCGGGTAACGGTTCGGTCAGGAACCTGCACCCGGTTAAAGCGTGAATTCCTTTCGGAACTCCCAATTGTTGCGGATTATCAAGGTCATGAGTTTCATGAATGAAGTCTTGGAGCCTTCTCTGGCAATACTGAACATTCCTTTGTCTGCCTGTGTCGGAAGGACCTCGAAACGGTAGCCCTTGATTCGAGTAAGATGCCCGTTGTGGTCAACCCAGAACTGACCATGAATCGGCCTGATCTGCTTCTTGAGTTTTCTGTAGTTGATGGTCATGGTGCTTTGTGTTACTTGATTATCAGCCTTGCGGCTACGTTTTCCTTTGCCTTTACCCGCTCGATCTCGGAGATGGAGTAGGTCTTCTGAATTCCGTGGCACTCGGGATGGAGCTGTCCCCTCTCGGTCCACTTCTTTATCCAGGCCCTGCCGTAGCGCTTGTACGCTTCGTTGGTCGAGATGGTGTCCTTGTGCGGCTCCATGATCTTGCCGAGCTCGAAGGCCACGCATCTTGCGAATTCCGGAACCTGGTCGATGAGTTCCAATGCGCTCATGATCTGAAAAGTATTGAAGGGGTTGTCTTGATGTCAAGCAATGAGCCGATGATCCTGGCGATGTCCTTGCGCTCAGAGTGAGCCGCAGGCATGGTCTTTCCGTGCTTCCAGTTCAGGACAGTCTGCTCCGTCTTCCTCAGCTTCGACATGATGTCGTACTTCAGATCCAGCCAATCCTGCTCGGCCAGAGCGGAACATATCTCCGGGAAAGTCCTTGTGTCGTAATCTTTTTTTGCTAAATTTGCCATACTCTCTTTGAACTAAAATGGTTTGATAGGGGTTTACAAATCGTTTGACTTTGCAAAGGTATAAAAACTTAATTAAGTTCCAATACTTTCAGTTAAGTTTTTACATAAAATTAATTAAGTTTATTTATAGAAGTATGAAAGTTCGTGAGTTCTTGAAGGTCAACAACCTTAAACAAGTGGAGTTATCGCGTTATTTGGGCGTAACAGAGGCGGCCATTTCCAATGTAGTGAAAGGAAAGAGCGAGTTTTCGGAAGAAAACTTAATTAAGATAATGAATAACCCCTATGGTTGGGATACATCGATGCTAACTCAGTCGCGTGACGAGGCGCCGGAGAAGGTGGGGAAAAAGGTTGAGATTGACATCACGGATAGACTCCTGGCGATAATTGAGGACCAGAAGAGAGATACCCAGATGCTTCTGGGAATGCTCCGCGAAAAAGACTACGAGATTAAGAGGCTCCGAGAGGAGTTGAACGAAAGGAAAAAGGGTGTTGCACAAAGTGCAGATCATTCTTTGTCTGCCGATGCCGTCTGAGGCACTCATGGCAGTAATGGTATTCGCTTTCATGACCTTGTAATAAGGCGGTACAGCGAACCTTATAAAAGGTGTGCCAAAGTATATTTTACGGAAATAAATTTTTGAGATATGTTTACACAAGCATGGTTCTGGATATCGTTATCCTCGTTCTTCTTCAATTCAAACTTCAATTACTACAAGAGCAAGGGCCAGTTGAACGGAACTGCCATAGCAAAGCAAGACGCAGTTGCAGGCATCAGTATGCTCGGTCTGCTCATCTTCTGGATAACAGGTCTGTTTGTGGCTGATCATTGGTGGCAGCCTATCGCGGCTCTCGGCATCAGCATGCTCGGAAGTGGCGTGTTGGGAATGATACTTGATGCCATTCTGCCTAGATCCGTCGGCAGAATCATTGCAGCAATGAGCCCGTTTATATCTTTTGCACTGACATTGGCTGCGTACTTCGCGTGGTATTAAGAAAAGAAATTTTTATCTAAGTGATTATATAAGCCTGACGCTAGAAGAGATAGCAAAAGGTCTTTTATAGTAGAATTTTTGTATATTTGTAAAGCAATAGATTATGGCAGAAATGACCACAGAAGCCCACGACACTGTAGAGCAGGAGGTGGAGTCGAGTGAACAGAACACAAACAAGGATCTCAATGACGGAAGCCCGTCAACGGAAACTACACGAAGCAAAATTGCAATAATATATGTTAGGGCTTTCTTCATAGTTATTGGAGCAGTTTTTGTCGTAGGAGTGATTAAGTGTTTTGAAGTAAAAGACTACACGGACATGCTGATTACTGTTTCTGGCGTATTGTCGGGTCCTTTAGGATTTATTGTTGGTTACTACTTTAAAGCATCAAGAGAGTAAATATGAAAAGTTATCTTATATCATTTAACTTACAGAACCCTACCGCACATCTTCAGAATGTGTCCACAATTTTACGCACCTTTCCAAAATGGGCTCGTATAAAGGAAGATCTGTGGATTGTTCGATCGAAAGACAATATAGAGGATACCAGGCAGAAAATAGTCACAGCAATGGAAGGACAAGGATTCGTTATGGTGATCAATATCTCAGACGATGCATGGGGAACATATGCTGTTGATAGGGAGATCACTGACTGGATGAAGGAAAACATATAATACGATAAGGCTATGAAGAGAGTATTAACAATCCTATTAGCGATCTGCATCGGTTACATCGCAAACGCCCAGGTGCAAACCAAGTTTTGGGGGCTAGAGATTTCTCAACAGTACGCATCTTTGAGTCAAGCCAAGAGAATAATCTCAGAAAGGTGCGAGTATTCGGTAATAGAAGATAATTGCATTCTTGGACAGAAAGGAACATTCGGAGGATACGAATGGGATTTCGCTAACTTCTATTTCCATCAGGAAGGATTAGAACACACCTTGTATCTAGTGATATTTCAGAGTTATCATAAAAGCCAGGAGGCCGCAAGGGAAAAGTATCAATCGCTGTCAAACGCACTAACAAAAAAATATGGAATATCACCCAACACAACGAAAGAGGCAAACGGGGAATCCAGTATGTGGGATGTGGGTGACTCCCGATATAATTTCAGTTTGCACATGGAGCAGTCGGAATCGCAGGGAAAGGAAATGCTGTGGTATGTGCATATAGGATATTACGATAGAGACTTATTGATTGCTAGAAAAGATCAATCGGAAGACGAATTATAATGCATAATAACTCTCAGGTGTGCAAACCTCGACAATAGTGCCACGGCACAACAAAGGGTAGGATCTCTCCTACCCTTATTCTATTTCCATTTGAACTTCTTCAGGACCTTCCTATTTGCCTTCCACAGCACTGACCAGTCCTTCTTGATATATATGTCGGTTATACTCATGTTGGGGTCTATATGGCAAAGGCAGTCGTTGATGATGCCTTTATCGATGCCGATAGAATAGGCAATGGTAGCCCATGAATGCCTGAAGCAATACATGGTCAAAGGTCCGTCGTATCCTATCCTTTTTGCGATCGCCTCCCTCTCTTCCTTCTGATGACCGACATAGGTAAGCGATCTCATGTACTTATGCGTCCGCCACATGTTGAATGCAAGACCAGAACCTGAATCCAGATATTTTTCCCATATGCATTTGCAGATCGGTTCCAAACGAATTTGCATTTCCGCAAAGTCATCTCTACGGTTCATCGTTTTCGCACGATTGTAATGGATGACATCACCCTTTCTGGTAGCCGTGTAAAGGTCCGGAAGATTGGTGCCCATCAGACAGAAGGAGAGCAGGCACATGTCGACAAACCTTCTTTGCCTTGGAGAGATCTCGTCCTTAATGTCGATCAGTTTCTGGATAGATTCCACCGACAGCGGTTTATGGGATAGAGTCTTCCTCTGCTTTGGCGGCTTGTAAAACTCAAAAGGGTTCTTGATCCTGACCAGTCCGAGTTCGTTGTCATTGAACTCGGCTCTTGCCGCCTTGTGTATAGCCCCTATGCTTGCGGTATATAAAGTCACGGCCCTGGTGTTCTCTCCTATCGTAGAGCGAAGATGAGATTCGTACTTCCTCATGAGTGACGATGTGATAACTGATATGTCGAACTCGCTCTTTCCTAAAAAGGCACAGAAGGACTTCATGGCGGAACGGTAGTTCCGTGCGTTGCCGCTACGCTTCGTAGCGATGAACTGGTGTGCGTATTCGACAAACGGGAGCCGGAAGTTCTCGATGGACAGCGACATGTCTTTTTTGATGAAGTTTACTATCTCAGACACATCCATATTATCCAGGGCAAACGGATCTATCTTAGCCTCCGACTTCTTGAGTTTGATAATAAGGGTGTAGAGTTTTGACAAGAGATCGAAGTCTTTTATGTTAAGATCCTTGTCTAGTTCCTTCTTTGTTGCTGTTTCCGTCGTAGGAAGATATGAACTCTTGCGTTTGAATGTTACTCTGATCTTGACATCGTATGAGCCATCAGGATTCTGTCTGTTCTTGTAGATAACGGGCTTGTAAGTAACCTCTGCCATTTGGATAATATTAATGTATTTTGTACCTTTACAAAAGCGATGCGAAACAGTATCAAATCTTGCTAAAACACTGTTAAAACATTGGCGACACAAATATACATAAAAAGTGTGTATAAGTATGTATGTTATACTGCGAAAAATAAACAGAATTCCTTGCCCCATCCATCTGTAGTGCAAATAACAGCGTTTTTGTTAAAACATTTGAAAACTGCATGAATAGAAACAACATCTGCGACAAGCTTCAGACCCGTTCGGTCGGAAAACTCACAATCTACGCCGTACTCTCCGGCATCGTAAGCATCAAGGAAATCTGATAGTTACATCAGTTTATCTATATTAAAACATAGTGTCAATAACGCGGTAAGTCACTGCGTTATTTTTGTTGTTAAAACATGGCTTGTTAAAACATGGTTAAAACACGAAGGTAAAATCAGCATCAAGAAAACTTTGGCACAAACCTTGAAATACCAGGCATCGAAATACTCTTGATACGCATAAGGCATTCAGCCTTCTCTCTTCTTCGTCGTGAGATGCGGAAGAGATTCTTTTTTTATATAAATCTATAAAAATATAAATACTGCAAAGCGTGACAAAGTTATTGACCATGCTTTTCGTTTCGTTGTACAATAATGTACAGGACCTGCCTTATACGTGTACACAATAAGGGCATAGTGTCCATACTTCTGTACATTTGTGTACATTATCTCAGGAAATAGAGAGAGCCGCACGCCCGCAGGGCGGGAAGGGGCGGCCGGATAAATCGACAAGCTTGTAAGTCTTATTTACAAACTGCGCAAGCTCTGCACAAGTAATCTCCGAGTAAATCTGCAAATGATCTCCGGACTTGTTGCAATTCTCGGACAAGTCTGTCCTAAGTACCTGCAATCTTATTTTCCTATCATAAGCGGCTGATATATTTTACTTTACACCGCATAAGTAAAATAAGCACTCTCAATCCTGCTTATTCGGATCTGCAATTGTTGTCACAAGTCTGTGCAAGTAAACTGCAAGTAAACAATGTTCCGTTTGTTCGTTTTTTACTCGCTTGGTCTCGCAAATCCCCGAGAAAACACTTTTGAAGTTGTTCCATTCGTCATATCAGTGGTTATTTCCATTTTGGAAACAGCCATGAATCCTCATATACTAAAGTAGTTGATAGTAGGTCTGCCGTAAAGATAAAGTCCAATGAACTGCATATATGATTTGCTTTGTGGTATTGTTAACAATGTAAATATATCATATATGGTAGGTGCAATAATCGGTGCTGCTGCTCAGGTTGGTTCTTCAATCTATGGTGCCATAAAGTCTTCCCAGGCCAACAAGCGAGCAGAGGACCTTCTCCGCAATCAGCGTGACGAGAACAGAAAGTGGTATGAGGAACGGATGGCACAGGACTATACCCAGCGTGCGGATGTTCAGAACGTGCTCCGCAAACAGCGCGAACTATTCCAGGAACAGTACAACAGAGCCCGTGCGACCAATGTGGTTGCAGGCGGAACCGACGAGTCTCTCGCCCTTCAGCAGGCCGGAGCGAACGAGACCATGGGCGAGACAATGGCTGACGTGGCTGCCAATGCTGCTGACTACAAGGATGCAGTCGAAGAGCAGTATCGTGCAAAGGATGCGGCTCTCGATCAGCAGGAAGTCGCAATTCAGCAGAACAAGGCTCAGCAGATCGCCAATGCCGCAGGTCAGATGGGTTCCGCAGTCAGCGGTTTGGTGTCCGGCGGAATGAACAAGACCGGAGGCGCCAAGACTCTGACTCCTTCAGGTGTCCAGGCATTCGCTAACGCTCAGCAGCAGATCGCGGACACCATCGAAGAGGATATGGCCAAGTTGGATGATGACATCGCTAAATTGAATGTATAGCCATGACTGACGAGCAGAAGAAAAAGAAAGACGAGCAGGAGGCTCAGGTTCCTCCTGTTCCTGCTCCTTCCACAGCGGAAATGGAGCGGACGCATGCCGATGAACTGGCGGCACTGCAGCAGGCGCAGGCTGACGAACTCAGATCACTGCAGCAGGTCAACGAGCAGAGATACAAGGACGTCGGAGACATCGTGGCCGAGGCTGAAGCGAAGCTCGGCACCATGAAGGTGGATGACGAGACCGCACAGAAGCGCTCTGAGGCATTCAGATACATCGCCGGACTCGGCGACACCCTCTCAGGACTCGCGAACGTCGTAGGCACATCGTTCGGTGCGCAGAACCAGCAGCAGACATACAACGGCGGCTACGTTGCCGAGAAGGCCGAGCAGGCACGCAAGGAAAGGAAGCTCGAGATGGACAAGATCTCTTCAAGGCTTGACGAAATGCGTGCACGTGAGAAGGATCTCAGGACAGCCGGTTCCCTTGCGGAAGCCGAGATGAAGGCTAAGCAGGCAAGAGAGACTGTGCAGTTGAAGAGAGAGCAGGAGGCGATTGAAAGAGAGGAGGCATACAAGAACAGACAACTTGATATCAATCAGACGAACGCCGATGCCAATTACCAGAGAACGCTTAACCAGGCGAACAAGCCTGCAAAGCCGGAGAAACCGGACAAGGGACACGAATTTGACCTCGTAGGTGGAGAGAGAATCGAAATCCCTTCATACAACTGGAACGACACTGCACTATCCGCCGTGTATAACGTGATTCCTGACGAACTCAAGACGAGAAGAGCCAGAAGAGAGAGGAACGTTGCTGGTGTGTATGAAGACATAAAAGACGCTACAGGCAATATAATCTACCACACTCCAACCAAGCAGGAGATGCTCAACGACATCATCGCTGCCGCCAAGGTGGATGAAGGTGTAGCGAACGCTCTCAGGGCCTACATACCGGGCAGAGGAGCCAATGATCCTGAATTTGATGATGAGGAATAAATAAAATCATATGCCAGAACAGAAGAAATATTTGATCGAGATTCCCGACATGCCGGAAGGCTCGGGCATCTGGGATGCAGCCAAGTGGGAGCGTCATAAGGACGCATTCATGAAGAAGTATCCTACAGCGAATGTGTTTGAGGTCGGTCAGTATGACGCAAACGACACTGACGAGAACGACCAGTTCATGCTGACCTTCGAGAATGATCCGGAGTCTTCCGGCATCTGGGACGCATCGAAGTGGGAACGTCACAAGGATGCGTTCACCGCAAAGTATCCGGACGCTCAGGTCAACCGCGTCCGCTATGTAGATTATTGGGGCGATGCTGCAAAGCAGAACCGTGCCAGAAGAGAGGAACTGAACCAGCCTGATCCCGAGCGCGATGCAAGGCTTGCTGAAATCGGTTACTTCGATGACGTTTCCGGTGAAAGGAAGCAGTTCGACATGAACAGTCCTGCAGCTATGGGACTGAAGCCGGTATCGTCTGCAATCAAGCAGAACTCAGTATCAGGCGAGACCGAGTATCTTGATCCTAAGGTAGCGGAATTCTACGCCAATGACACAGCATACACTGAGAGACTCGCAGAGAGGGCAAGACTTGATGCGGAGTATGAGAGCAACCCTTCGGTTATCGCTGAAAGGAGATGGCTTGCTGAAATGGAGAAGGAGAAGGCTGCGTATGTATCCAAGATGCGCGAGGAGACTCAGGCTGCAATGGAGAAGAACGTGGACAAGAGTGCATGGGCCCGTGGATATTCGAGAAAGCATAATCCTGGAGTGGCGACATCGTTCGCAACATCCGGAGACTATAGCAGGGAAGCTCTTGCAGGTTCTCTTGCGAACGAGAAGGCCGAGAACTACAAGTCTGCAATGGCTTATTGGGACAAGGCTGAAAGAGTGAGAAAGGAACACACCACATTTGCTCAGGGAGCCAAGAATGTGGCAAAGAACTGGTGGGAGGAATATCAGTCGCAGGATGACATCGAGACCTTTGCTGAGGTTACGAGCATCCTGAAGCGCCTGGAGAAGGAGCACGGAAACCTTAACGAGATCAGCGACGAAGCCATCGAGAAGTCACTGACTGAGGACGAGAAGTATCTCGTGCGCTCTTTCTTTGAGTATAACAGTGCCATGGCTGAAGCAGGCGCCGACATGACAAGCTGGTACAAGGGCGGACAGATTGCTGCTGAAGCGGTACCATTCATGCTCGAGATCCTTGCTACCGGAGGACTTTACAAGGCGGCCGGAGATGCGGCTGTAGGTGCTGCACGAAAGGGTCTTGCCAAATGGATCATGAAGTCTGCAAAAGGCTCTGTGGCGCGAGCTGCAAAGGCAAAGACCGCAAAGGTTCTGACCAGCAAGGCAGGACAGGGAATCATCTCTGCACTTGCCGGTACTGCAGCACGTACTGCTGTAGCGCCAGGCACATACACAAGAATGGCTGAAGCGACCACTCACATCGACAACGAAGGTCACCTCAATATCGTAAAGAACATGGGTGTGGCTGCAGTCGACGCTTACATCGAGAACCTTTCCGAGGAGTCCGGCATCATCTTCAAGAAGTTGTTCGGTATCGCAGGAAAGGGCGTGAAGGAACTCGGCAAGGCTCTTGGAGGAAACACGTTTGCCAGAATGGGACAAACTCTCGGCAAGAACTCAGTCATGCAGGCCATCGCGAAGGGATACAACACGTTCATGCCGAAGCTCGAGGCTTTGGGCTTCCATGGACTTCCTGAAGAAATCGGCGAGGAGATCCTCGGCAATGCTCTCCGCGAGGCTACATTCGTACAGCCGGGAGCACTGAAGGAGATGTTTGTGGACGGCAACTTCGGAACGATGCTCATCGGATTCGCTCCTATGACTATCCTTGGCGCTGCAGGATCTGCTGCGAACATCGGTTATGTGAACATGGAAGCGGCACGTATGGGAAAGCAGCTCAGGGAGAGAATGTCAGGCCATTATAGCAACGACAAGATAGACTTTCTGATGTCCGGCATCCAATCCGCAGAGAACGCGGACCAGGTGCAGGCGGCTATTAATCCTATCATCGCTGCCATTGAACGCAGGAAGGATTCAGGAGAGATATCAGTCCAGCAGGCATTGGCCGATGTCAAGGCTGTATATGACTATGGTATGCTCGTAGCAAAGAACAAGGCCATGCTGTTTGCGCAGGGTGAGCAGAACAGAGAACTTGCGGATGCTCAGAGAGCAAAGCTATTCGACACATACGGCAAGTTCTGGCGCGAGGATGCGAAAGGAAATCAGTTGGTGCAGACTGCAAGACTTAACGACGGACGTTCGGTATTCGTGCTTTCGGAACCTGCTGAAGATGGCAAGATCACCATCATCGACATGAAGGATGGAAAGAAGGGTTTTGCCAATACGTCCGACATCGCTCAGGTAGAGGTCGAGGGTAAGGAGGAGAAGCAGAGCGAAACTGCAACCAGAAGCCTTGACCGTTACATCGATGGCGTCATCGCTAGTCAGACTCAGTCTGCAGAGGCAGTGAGAATGGGGAACGAACGCAACGCTCAAATAGATGCACTCAGGTCTAGGATTACCGAGGGTACAAAGATCAACCTCGGAACCGAAGGCTCGCCTGTAATCGTAATCGCTCGAGGTACAACAAGGGAAGGTGTCCGTGTGGTTGACAGCACAGGAGCGGAATCTCTTCTTGGGTGGGAGCAGGCCGCTGACGCTCTCGGTACCCCTATCAAGGTCAAGACCGACAAGGAGCTTGTTGATGAAGAGATCGCGGCAATCGCCAAGAGAAACGAAGAGAGACGCAGAAGGTCGCAGGTATCTTCTCAGTCATCCCAACAGACTTCGCAGCAGGTGGCAACGGATGCAGCGAATACCGTACAGGAAGAGAACAAGCACATCCCTTTGAACGAAGATGGAACGGTTAACGAGGCTGCCTTCTGGGAGCAGAGCCCTGAAGAATATGCTGCTTGGAACGACGAGCAGAATCAGGACGGAGGTGCGGATACTCTTGAGCAGATCGCCAATGCAAAGAACGAGCTTGCTGCTCTCGTGACTCAGGCACAGAGCGCAGTCATGACATCCAATCCGGCTACCCGTAAGGCGGCAAAACGTGAGGTTCAGAGGCTTCAGGAAAGACTCGCAAGAATCGAGGCGCTGGAGCAGAAGTATCTTGACAGAGCAGTGGCGCCATATAGGCAAAGAGCTCAGATGTGGATGAAGCAGACAGGAACGCAGATTCATCTCGTAGAGACCGAGGAAGAGCTCGCGAAGATCTCCACCAGCGCTGCGATGCAGAGTGCTGCAGGTGGAAGAGTAAGAGGCTTGGCCAAGGACGGAAAGGCTTACATATATCTTCCTGGCATCACATCGGAATCGGAGGTAGATGAGGTGTTCATGCACGAGACTGTCGCTCACCTTGGACTGCTTGGTCTGCTTGGACAGCAGAAGTACGACGAGCTGTGTGCTCAGGTATGGCAGATGATGTCTGAGGAGGCAAGAAGAACATTCCTCAGCTACGCAGGAGGGCAGAAAGGTCCTCTTGCTGCAGCGGACGAATACATCGCACATATAGCGGAAAGAATTGGAGCAGGCGTGGCAGAAGAGACCGAACTCACCGTCTGGGAAAAGATCATGGAAATAGTACGCAACTTCCTCCGCGAGCTGGGCTTCAACATCACCATGACCGAGCAGGAACTTTCTGCCCTTCTCACTGCGGCTTATGCAGATCTCGCCAAGAACATGAAGTCGGCAGAGCAGATTGCAGGACAGAAGAAGGAAAGCCGCGAAGCAGAAGCAAAGGAGTCACGTTCCAAGACTGAAATGAAGTATGCGGAACTTGCAGAGACTCTTACTCCGGAAGAGATTGTGGCCGTAGCCTACAACGACTACAACGCGGCAAAGGAAGCATATGAGGCACATAGAAAGAACTCCCTGGATGTTATGTCCGGCGAATCTTCAAAGTCTTATGTGGAGAGAAAGAAGGCCTATCTGGATGAGCTGGCAAGACTGAAGGACCGGTTTGAAGAGGAAAAGGCATTCGTCGACCTTGTTGCAAGGACGACAATCGAAGAGACCGGCGCAGCATTAGAGCTCCTGACTCTTCAGAGATCCGGATTCGAGGTGGACGAGCAGAATGACGATGCAAGATTCTCTGTAAGATATCTGCCGACCATGGAGCAGAGGGCGCAGATCATCGACTCCATCGTCGAGGTTACAGGTCAGCCAAGGGATGTAGCGGAGAGATGGCTTGATTCGGAGCTGTCGCTCGCTTCAATCGTGCTCAATGATAAGGAGTATCTCGACTATGCTCCTGACGCAAAGTATAAAGCAATCAAGGACAACTCGGATTATCCTCAGGGCACTGTAGACTTTAACAACATCTGCCGCAAGAGAAAGGACTTCACCCGCATGTACACAAGGCTTCAGAGGGCTTATCCTAACAGGATATTCACTGCTGAGGATCTTGCCGACATCCGTACCATAATGAGCGAGGACGGTCTCACCGTAGCCTGCGGACTCTGCTACGTAGAGGACAGAAGGCAGCAGCTCGGAGAGGTTGCAAACGCATTCATCGAGGACCTGCAGAACGGATTCAGGAACTACGCCAAGAAGAACGAAACGAAGAGGTCAAATGCCGCACAGTTCATGGTCCTTGTAGGCGGTGACACATACGTGCCTAGCATCTATGACCTTATTACCTTGGAGGGCTCAGACAAGCTTTACGAGGAGCACAGAGGCATATGGGAGGCCTTCGGAGCATACAACAGGGCAAGAGGTCATCAGACTCAGAACACCTTTCAGGGATATGCGGAATACAAGCGTGAGATCCTGTCTTGGAGCGACGCGAAGGTGAAGAAGGTGAACTCGCTCGGAGGATTGAGAATCTTCTCATACTCTGACTTTGAGGCACATCATCTTCTTGATATCGTTCAGATCATCATCGACTGCGCAGCACGTGGCGTGATGATCCAGGGATACACCAAGGTTCCGGAGTTCACAAGAGTCGTGGAGAAGACCGGCATCAAGCTCAACCGTTCTCTCATTCCTCTCGGAGACACCGGAATCGTAGACGGTAAACTTGCATACGACCCTGTAGAGGGAATCGACATCAATGATCCGAACTTCCTTGAGTCGAACGACAACGTAGGAAACATTCTCATCGGTATCAATGACGAGCAGATAAGGCTTGCCATGGCCGA
Source organism: Candidatus Cryptobacteroides sp. (assembly GCA_045655825.1). GTDB lineage: Bacteria > Bacteroidota > Bacteroidia > Bacteroidales > UBA932 > Cryptobacteroides. The sequence goes on from JAZOPY010000128.1 coordinate 16,655, forward strand.
CCCGTTCATCCATTACATCATCCCTTATCACGCAAGACAGGCTGGCACCATCCGTGCCAAGCTGAACGTGGGTGCATGGACGAACTACATCGACGTCCAGAACGAAAGGGACATCAATACCGGCAAACGAGTAAAGGACAACATCAACATCTACACCGAGGTCCTTGACGAGTCCATCACCAACGACAGACAGTTCGTGGAGAAGTATCTTGATGTGTGCCGCGAGAAGGGATTCGTCCCTAAGTTCGACCAGTTCCTTGACAAGGATGCTGAAGGCAACTACGTGTACACTCCTGGATACTACAAGTTCCTCGTGGACTTCAAGCTCTTTGATGAGGCTGGCAACATCCTTCCTCAGAAGCCTGTAGTGGCTCAGTTCGACGATGCCTTCAACGCGCAGATCCTTGAGGATTATGCAAAGGGCGAAAGGGAGGCTACAGGCAATCAGATGAACTCCACATATGACAGGCTTGTTTCGGCACTCAATCTTGGTCCCGCAGAAAGAGAGGATGTAAGGTTCAGTGCGAAAGATATTAAAGACCTGTCTCCTGAAGAAGCAGAGAAGATTATAAAGGAGAATATCCAGAAAAGGATGAGGGATCTTGCGAAGGCGGAGAACTTTATTCAGCAAGGATTATCCAAAGGAAAGGTGACAGGCCGTTTTGAGATCGCATTGCCTATTGATACACAGAGAAAGATTAAGGCCCAGATGGGACGAGACTTCGATTCTCATAATGTAGAAATAGGAGGCGTGAGACATGCTCTTAAAAATCATGGTGAAGGAGGAAAGAAACTGGAAGCGACATCCATTCCTATCACCGAGGAGGACGTACAGCTCATACCATACATTATGGTAGCCCCGGATCGAGTAGAAAAGGGCTCAACTGACGGCACTAGAGAGTCCGTAAAATTCTTGAAGAATATTGCGGATGGCTACGTTGTTGTAATAGAAAAAGAGTGGATAGACAGCGCAGATGACTTAGATACAATCAACATGTGGGCTGAAAAGAAACTCTCTAATGCGGCTTTGCCAAAAGGCCAAGTCAGTACGTCCGAAACCGTGCGCATTAGCAGGAGTGACGCAGCAAAGATACGAAAAGATGCTGAAAATGCAATAGAGAAGGATGTTCGTTTTAGCATTATTGCAGAAAAGGATGCCGACTACCTTGCTGCCGTAGAGCATGGAGACATGGAGACTGCTCAGAGGATGGTGGATGAGGCCGCGACTGCTGCAGGATACACTATTCGTGGAGATCACGGACGCGTAAGTAAGTTCACTATCTTCGACAGGGACAAGGCTAATCCGGAAGGCAACTGGGGAAAGGGTTTCTACTTCTCTAACAATGAGGAAGATGTAGAGAATAACTATGCAACCGTCGAAAGTCCTGACCTTGAAGCAAAGATAGAACGAGAGGTAGAGAAACGAATGGCTCAGCTTGAAGAAGACGAAGATTACGATCCGGATGAAAGCGAGATAGATGAGTTTACCATCCGCGAGGAAGTCGAGGACGAACTCATCACTGCCGAACCTAATGTCGTGCATGCCGCCATCAAAATGAATAATCCTTTTGTTGTAGGTCATGGAATGGTAGAGATTGGTGAGGATGGATTGGGTCACTATGATATGCAGGAGACTTTCCTTACCGCGGAATTTGAGGTTGACGAAGACGGAGAGGTGGATTACGACACTGAGCCATCCGGTACTCTTGTGGAACTTGTGAATGCCCTTAATGAGGAGATTGCAGAATATGAGTGGGCTAACTTCAATGCCGATGAAATCCTATCAAACAATATTGATGGAATGACTGCTTCTCAGTTTGAGCAGGAAGCGAGGGAGTTGCTTAATCAGCACATGGATTATCTTGTCAATGACAGAGGAGATGTCATGACGTCTGAAATTCTTCGCGCAGCAATCGAGAGAGCAGGATTTGACGGAATCGTAGATAATACCGTCAACCAGAAGTTCGGTGATGCAAGGAAGTTCGGTCAATCTATGTCCGGCGTTGACGGAGATACTCGTCACTATGTTGCATTCCAATCAAGCCAGATCAAGGATACTGATCCAGTCACCTATGACGATGCCGGAAATGTAATCCCGCTCTCAGAGAGATTCAATCCTGAGAAGGAGGACATCCGTTTCTCAGTCCGTCCGGTAGGCGGAAATAGAGGATACATCGGCTACTCTATGAGCAGAAGAGCCGCAAACGCAAGAGCAGAAGGACGCTATCCTAAGACGGATTTCCGTAAGGAATACAACATGACCGCCAACACGCTTGATGCCCTGGTGTACTTTGACATCATCGACAACAGCGAATGGCACCACACTAGCAAGTACGGCAACCGAACCACATTCTACGGTTGGTATGAAGACACATATGCTGACATCTACGAAAGCAGAAAGAAAGAAGTTGACGCACTTGCAAGGGAGTTCAAGAAAGCCAACAACGAATGGCAGGAGCAGATGAGGCTAACATCGGAAAGGCTGGTAGCGGGAGAGATAACTCCAGAACAAAGATACCAAGAGGATAGAGCCGGAAGTCGCACATTCTTCAGTAAACTGGACGATTTGCGTACAAGGGTTGAGATCATCTTTAACGGTAGCGAAACTCCGGAGGGAGGCGATGAGTCCGACATCCGCTTCAGCATCCGTACCAAGCCTGCACCTGAGAAGACGGGCATAGGTTACAAGGTATTCTATCTGAAGGATGGCAAGCTCTACCCTCCTATGGTTGCAAACCAGGGAGGAATGGACACTCCTGTTGGAGTATGGCTTGATGCAGAGGAAGGAACAAGAGCTGGCGTTTCCAAGACCGGAAGACCTAAGGTGAAGCAGGGCGGCAAGGGCACACAGGGCGGAAGCGGCACTCTTGCCTATCGTCCGGGATGGCATCTCGGAGAAATTCCTTACGCGATTCAGTTCAACCGCAAGGATGAGAACGGTGACCGCACTCTCTTCCCGGCAGACTTCGTATGGGCCGAGGTAGAGTACGCCAATGATGTGGACTATCAGGATGAGGCAATGAGCTACGGAATGAATGCCAACGGCAAGTTCCAGCACTCGCTTGCAGGTCTTCCTAAGCTTCCTACCGACGGTTCTTACCGCTATCGCACAAACCCTAATCCGGAAACTGACCCGTGGATCATCACCGGAGCAATGAAGGTGAACAGAATCCTCACACCTTCCGAGGTAGACCAGATGGTTATCGATGCCGGAAGAGAGCCGCAGAAGCGTCAGGAAGGTGCTGTGACCGATGAGCAGATTGAAGCACTCAATAAGGAATTGGGATTGGTAGAGAATAAAGTATCCTTCAGTGTCAACGAGAATCCTACCGAAGCCCAGAAGGAAGCAGGCAACTACAAGATGGGACATCTCAATCTTGACGGATACAGGATCACCATCGAGAATCCTAAGGGCTCGGTCCGTAGAGGAACCGACTCCAAGGGCAATGCCTGGGAGAATACTCTGAACAACGACTACGGATACATCCGTGGAACCGAGGGCGTGGACGGAGATCATATCGACGTATATCTCTCTGATAATCCTTCCGAGGGTAATGTCTTCGTCATCGATCAGGTGAATCCTGAGACAAGAGAGTTCGACGAGCACAAGGTGATGTACGGCTTCAACTCGGCTGAGGAAGCACGTGAGGCATACCTTGCAAACTTCTCTGAGGGATGGAACGGACTCGGCACCATCACCGAGGTGAGCAAGGATGAGTTCAAGAAGTGGATTCAGTCGTCTCACCGCAAGACCAAGCCTTTCAGCGAGTACAAGTCAGTCAATGCCATCAGCTCACAGTCGGAAGGCGGCAAGGCAGAGGAAAGGAATGAACTTACCGCGGAAGAGAAGATGGCAATTAACGGTCTCTTCCCAGGTGCCTTTGCCGAAGACGAAGATGTTCGCTTCAGTATTCGCAGGACAGATGAGACTGCGGAGGAATTCACGCAGAGAGCTATTGATGACTACAGGAGCAGGTACGCGGAGATCGTGCCGATGCACCTTGTGGAGGCAAGTAGTCGCAAGTCAGTAGCAGCGGCATTTGGCGTAGAGGAGGATGAGCTGCCGGAAGATATTTATCAGAATGTCTTGAGAAGGTACGAATTGGGAGATGTTGGATTTTATTTCCCCGGAGAAGATAAATTTATTATTATCTTTGCGAGGGATGAGATCAGGGACGGCAAGGAACTTGAGGACGCCCTTATCCATGAGAATATCCACGCATTGATTAACACAAGGACAAACGCACCTCTAAGGGTTGGCAAGTGGTTGTATGATAACCCTGTGGATAAGGTAATGAGGGATATCAAGGATGCCGTGATTGCTAAATATCCTGCAGACCGTCATTACGAGGAGATGCTTACCAACTGGCTTGCGCCTTACATGGTCTTTGGTGGAAGCAGAAAGGCTCTTGAGAAGCTTCCTGTAGAATACAGACCATACATTCAGTATATTTATAACGAATTAGGATATGACTCAGAACGAGAAGATAAACGAAGACGAGCTGCTGGAGCAGGAAGTGCTTCAGTTTCTGAAATGGAGCCTACCAAGATCTCTGGCAGCACACCAAGCGAGGGAGGAACTCGCAAAGGTCTGGAAAGAAACGAAGCAAAAGAAAGACCAAGAGTAGTCTGGGGTAAACCGGAAACCGACAAGGACACCCGACTCAGTTACGTCCCTGCTCCGGGCGAGATCGAGCTTGCTGCAACCAAAGGAATCGCCACATTGACCTACTTCAACGTGGGCTTTGACGAGATGCGCAGGATCTTCGAGGAATCCATCAGCAGTGAGGAGCAGAACATCGCACGAATCAACGGGAAGCCTGCCAAGACCGCCTACGACATGGAGAGGCTCAGAAGGGCTGAGCGAGAACTGATGGCATCTCAGATGAGACTGGACTGGTGGAACTCCGTCAACGATAGACTCATCAACACGTCCCTTGTGGAAGCAGACGTGAAGTCAGCGCTTCAGGACACAGAGCCGCGCAACATAGTGGAGTACCTTTCTCAGTTCTTCACCATGCGAGTGGACAGAGTCAACAGCTACGGAGTCGACAAGGACGGAAAGCCTGTTGTGCGCAAGGTCAACAAGAAGGTCGGTGTCATGCTTACTCCGGAGACTCTTGAGAAAGAACTCGGATGGAGCAGCAAGGATTGGTCCGGAATCGGATACATCGTATCTGCAAAGGATGGCAGAAGCCTTGACGCCATCGCGGAGATGATTTCCGAGGATGCGGATGCTCAGCCATTCATCGCAGGGATGGACACCATGGACATCAAGAACGAGATCATCTCATTCATTCAGTCCGTAGGCTCGTACACCGAAATCCGCGACTACATCAAGAACGAGAGAACCAAGGAAGCCCAGGGCCTTGCAGGCTACGTGAACGGTAAGATACAGGAACGAATCAATGGCATCGAGGAGTCTACAGGCATGTCCGTCGACGAGTACAACGCCCGCATCATCAGCGAGGCGATTGCCGAGTTGGAAGACAGTCTTGTTTCTCTTGAAACATCTGAAATTTTTGGTAACTTTGAACAATTAACAAACGATGATTATGAAGGATATATCGAAGCTGTCTCACGAGGAGAAGATGGCGGAGCATATGAGGGCGCTGAAGACCTTTCGGAAGCTGGGGATTATGGTGGACGTGTCGATAGCGAGAATGAAGGAGAACCCGAAGATGGTGATTCCGATAGCGGAAGGGATGATTCAGGCTCTGTGGGAGATCGACCGGGCGAAGCCGGAGGAGATGGAGTCCCTCCTATCGGACATAAAGCAAAGGGAGTGGTACCAGCTTCAGTACCGCTTGACACCGAGGGAATGTCCGTGGACGAAATTGTTCGCGAAGGAAAAATGAAGGCAGCGGCGGAAAACGCTGATGCCGCCGAGTCTTTCACTGAAAGAATCAACAGAATAAACAATGCCCTTGCGCAGTTGCGTTCCGCTCTTGCGGCTCAGCGCAGCTATGACAAGGATACCGTAAGGATCATCACGAACCTTGCGAACGACCTTCTCCAGGGCGGAAGACTCTCGGATATGACTCGAGGAGAGATCAAGAGGCTTCTTTCGGTCATCAAGGATGCCGTAGGCAAGGAGGACCTTTCCGTATCAGTTGACCGACTGATGGACATCATGATCGCGAATCAGCTCCGTTTTGGAAAGAGCAGGTTCGAGGAGTTCCTGAAGATAAAGGCAACCAAGGTAAACGCCAGCGGTGTGGAAGCCAGAGGCAAGCTGGACGTGGCGGGACAGCAGATGATGCAGTACCTCAAGGAAGGCATCGCTTCTAGCATGACCGACGAGATGCTTTCGGAGCGCATCGCCACCGAAGAGAACAATCTTGACAGCGAGTCTGAGGTTATCAGAGGAAACGCTGAAAACAAGCTTGTCGGATACTACCTTGCGAGACTCTATCGCGAGAACATCAAGGCCAGTGAAGCAGAAGAGAAGGATCTCCGCGAAGAGATCAAGGACGCCAAGGTGCAGTACGATGCCGGTATGATGGACAAGGTTGCATACAAGGAGTTCATCGACAGCTGCTACGAGGCAATCCGTGAGAACAGGATGCAGCGCGTAAACGCATTCGAAAGTCTTAACGCCGCTCTTGCGGAGAAGATTGCCGGCAGCATCATCGCAGGAAAGATGCTTGCAGATGCCGAAAAGGCAAGAATCGAAAGAATTCACCACTTTGCTAACAGCGACATGGAAGGAATGCCATCGGTTCAGCAGGGTAAGGTGAAAGGCGGATTCTGGAACAACACCGTGCTCCGCTTCCTCTTCAAGCCACTTGCCACATTTGATCAGATGCTCAGGTCCTTTGCTCCTAAGAGCAGGTCCGGAGAAGGATATCTCTGGAACCATTTCATGGGCGGATGGCTGAAGGCTTCCGAGAATGAATTCAAGGGCATCCAGAAGGCACACGAGATGCTGGACGAGAAGGTAAGGTCCGTATTCAAGGAGGCGAAGAGATGGAGCGATCTCTTTGCCATCGAGAAAAGGATGCCTACCATGGACGTCAAGTTCTGGGACGGTGAAAAGATGGCTGACTTCAAGCTCACCCAGGGTAATCTGCTTTATATCTATATGGTCAGCAAGATGACTGACGGAAAGATGAAGCTCAGCAAGATGGGCATCACCGATGTTGACGTGCGTAACATGGTCGCTGAGATGGACCCACGATTCATCGAGCTTGCAGACTGGATTCAGGAGAGTTTCCTCCCTACATTGAGGGAGAAGTACAACGAGGTGCATGTGAGACTCTTCGGCGCTCCTATGGCTGCAATCGACAACTATTTCCCTATCCGAGTATTGGCGAACGCCAGAACAAGGGAGGTGGACCTTGCGGTCGAGGAGTCGTCATCAAAGCCTTCAACAATCACCGGAAGCATCATCAAGAGAACAAAGAACAGCCTTGCGCTTGACATTCTTGGAAGTGATGCATTCGACGTGGTCCTCGAACATGTCGAGCAGATGGAGCACTGGGCTGCGTTTGCAGAATTCAACAAGGATCTCAATACCCTCCTCTCATACAACAAGTTCCGCAACCGCGTTCAGAACTCCAGGGGAATATACGGTGCAGGTACTGTGGCATGGAACAACTTCAGGGCAGTGGCTGAGATTGCTGCGGGAGTATACAAGCCTGCTGTAAAGTCCGACTCTCTTGACAAGACTGTTACCAATATTGTCAAGGGTGTGACCGGAGCAAAGATCTCGTTCCGTGTATACACCGCCCTCAAGCAGTTGCTCTCTGCTCCGGCATTCGTTTCTGACGCAAGCCTCACATCGCTTGCCAAGAGCCTTGCGAATCCTAAGAAGTCATGGGATTGGGCAATGAGCGAACTCCCGCTCTTCGAGAAGAGGTGGAAGAGCAGGCAGGCCGGAGACTCACGACTTATGGAGACCGAGGCCGATTGGGAGATCTGGAAGAATAGGATCGTGGAACTTGCCGGAAGATATGGTATGACTCCGAACGCCTTTGTGGACGCTCTGACAGTATCTATCGGTGCAAGGGCAATCTACGAGACCAAACTGAAGGAGTACATGGAGTACGGATACAGCCAGGAGCGTGCAGAGGAGAAGGCCAAGAGGGATGCGACGGTGCTCTTCAATGAGTCGCAGCAGTCGAACGAAAGTGCATTCCTTTCAGCAGTTCAGTTGGATAGAACAGTAGCCAGCAATGCCGTTACCGTCTTCCGTAACTCTTCTATGGGATACGAGAGAATGTATGTGGACGGCATCCGCAACCTGAAGCACATGTTCAGAAAGGGATACAAGGAGGAGTCCATCGAGTACATGAGGAAGCAGATGGTAAGGGACGGACTTCCTGAGGACAAGGCACAGAGGGCTGCAGAGCGTATCTACAATAGGTCGCTTGCAAAGAATGCAACACGAGTGGCTACCTTCGGATTCCTCGTGCAGTTCGCATGGAACCTCGGACCTTATATTGTCTACCTTCTCATGGGAGATGATGATGATGAGAAGAAAGACATGATCACCGATGCTGCCGTAAGAGGTGTTGTGGGAGGTCCTGTGGAAGGTCTTGCAGCGGGACAGGCAATCAGCACTGTTCTCGGAGACATTGCCTTAGGTGAAGAAGTAGAAAATCCAGAGGTTCAACTTCCGGCATTCAGCGACCTTGAGAATGTGTTTACGCAGTTGGACTCAGACCCTGTGCGTGCGGTGAACGACATGTTCAACCTCCTTGTTCAGTCCGTAAGTGGCTTTAATCCTCAGACAGCAACCGACATTGTGGTAGCCATCGTGGATGCATGTAACGGTGACATGGAGACAGCCGAGGAGGTGACCCTTGCACTCATGAGGATACTTCAGACTCCTCAGTCACAGGTTGACAAGCTCTTCAAGGAGTACATCGACTTTTCAGAGGAAGAAGGCCTTGACCTCAGAATCCACGAATTCGCAGAGAGATACGCGAAGTACAAGGTGATGAGGAACGCTCCTCTTACCAAGTGGATGTACAGCGACGAGAGGGAGAAGGAGATCGAGGACAGATACATCAAGAGGTTCCTGAAGGATGCCGAGGAGATGAAGAGGACTCATGGAAGTGAAGACGCCAAGATGTTCTACGAGTATTACGATGTGGAATACAAGGAGATCCCTCAGAAGATCCGCGACCTTAAAAAGCAGGCAAAGGAGAATCCGTACAGGTCAGAATCATTGAGCAAAGAGGCTAACCGCATCCTGGAGACTGATGAATTCAAACTGTACGAGGAGGTGCTTCCTCACATCAAGATGTACGAACATCACAAGAAACAGATGAAGGAAGCTCCGGACGGATTCACGAGAGCCGAAGAGGAAATCAAGATGCGGGAAGAGATGGAGGCCGTGGTCGAAATCCTCAGAGGAAGGGAGCAGGAATAAGGAAATCTCCCAACTGCCGTAAACATAAAGACAAGCAATGCATTAGAGTGTCCACCTTTGCGTGAACACTCTTTTGTTTTGTTATGGAACTGTTAAGGAAAAGAAAATCCAAGAAGCCCAGCAGGTCAGACAGCGTCGCCTACCGCAAGAGCGTACTGGGCGGCGGCAACTCGGACATGCCGCTTCTGGAATACTGCCACACCTTATGGAACAACCTTGCCGAGACACGTCAGAGACGTGCCAGGGCGATGCGCATGGTCTACGGTGACCAGTGGGGAGACCTCATCACCGTAAAGGGAAAGACGACCACTCAGCGTGACTACATCACCTCGGTGGGCAATGTGGCGCTGCAGACGAACCAGCTCAAGAAGATCGTGCAGACCATCGCCGGTGTGTACGTCAAGCAGAACAACGAGCCGAGCTGCCGTGCGAGAGCCAGGGAGGAACAGGTCTACGGAGAGCTGATGACCACGGCGCTGCAGACCAACTGGCAGATGAACGACGCTCCGCTCATCATTGACCACAACATACTCGAAGTCCTCATCGGAGGATTCACCGCAGTCAGGGAGGCATTCGAATACCGTGACGGAGAACTCGACTCATGGACCGACACGTGCCACCCGAACTACATGTTCTTCGACTCCAACATGAAGGACCCTACGTACAAGGACATGGAGGTCATCGGAGAGATCCACGACATCCCGTTCGGACGCTTCTGCGAGAAGTTCGCCAAGTCCCGCGAGGACGTGGAGAAGTTCGCACAGTGGTATGCCGACGAGTCAAGCGCCCTGTACGGCAAGGTGATGGAGGACATCAACGACAAGCACGACGAATCGACGATGACATTCTTCACTCCGAAGGACCGTTCGCTCTGCCGCGTCTTCGAGGTATGGAGAAAGGAAAGCCGTGACCGCTACCGCGTACACGATGAGAATACCGGAGAACTCTACGTCATCAATGCCGACGACCACGAGTCCATCAGACACATCGAGCAGGAGAACGCCAGGAGACGTGCTCTTGCCGCACAGCAGGGATGGGCTGCCGACGAGATTCCTCTCATCAGATATAAGGAGAACTTCTTCGTCGACACCTACTGGTACGGCCGTTACATGACTCCGTCCGGAGAGATCCTCTGGGAAGGCCCTTCGCCTTACGAAGGAAGGAAGCATCCGTATGCGCTGCTCATCCTGCCTATGACGGACGGAAAGATAGTCAGCTACCTCTCAGACGCAATCGACCAGAACATCGCCATCAACCGCATGCTCACGCTCCACGACTGGATGATGCGTGCCGGACTGAAGGGAGTCACATATGTCCCTGCGGACATGATTCCGAACAACATGACCGAGGAGGACTTCGCCGAGCAGTTCACAACCATCGACGGAGTGGTGTTCTACCAGCCTAAGAACCACGGACTGAAGCCTGAGACCTTCTACGGACACACGGGCTCCATCAACCTTGCCGAGATCGTCAGGATGATGTCCGAGCTCATGGATTCGAGCGTGTCGGTGAACGATGCCATCCGAGGAGAGGGAGTGAAGTCCGGAACGGCGGCGGCGCTCTATGCGCAGCAGGCGGAGAACTCCGCGACTCCTATAGCCTCCCTGATGATGAGAATCGGTGTGTTCGTGAAGCACATCGCCAAGCTGAAGCTCGCCAACATCCGTCAGTTCTACACGCCTCAGAAGTTCGAGCAGATCGCCGGAATGCTTTCCGATGCGGTCGACACAAGCAAGATGGACTTCGATATCGCAGGAAACGTAGAGTACGACCTTTCGGTGACACAGAGCATGACCACACCTGTATACAGGGCGCTCAAGACCGACATCCTCATGCAGTTCGCCCAGGCGGGATTCATCCCACCGAGACTGGTGCTCGAGTTCGGAGACATTCCTGGTTCCGACGAGATCCTGCAGAGGCTCGACGCGATGTCCCAGGCTGCCGAGGACCAGCAGATCGGTCCGGACTACGAACAGAAGAAACAGATGCTGACTGCACCGATGCAGTAATTGTTCATATTTTTCATAGGTTAGTTTTAGTTTGTTATGCAAAGAGGGACGCTGAGAAGCGTCCCTTGATTCATTTATATGAGAAAGGGGCTGAACCTCACGGCTTCAACCCCTTTGGATATTAAACTAGCGTTTTTGCCCTGCAAAGATATGAATTAATTAAATAAGTCTCGCCCTGTGAAGCACATGATTGACGAAGGCGAGTCTTCTTGCCTCCTTCTCCGCATCCGAGAGGCCGTTCTTCCCTCCCCTGTCTGCCGTATGGTACCATGCTCCGCTCTTGAGGTTGCTGATGTGGTACTTCGGGATGAACAGGCGGTGCTTCATCTTGCGGAACTTGTAGCGGTTGTAGATGACGAGCTCCCTCACATCCTCGATGCTGGAGGCGACGTAGATCATCTCTCCCCTTTCTTCGTGTACCTTGTCTGCCTGCCTTACCGCCTTGCGGTAGATTCTGTTCGCGTATACCGTTACGATATAACCTGCGATTCTTCTGAAAAACTTCTTCATGCTTGTATGGTGTGTTACATGTGTGCGGCTGAATTTGCGTCGTATCTCCTGCCCGTAGGTCCTCCGGTCTTCTCCTTGATCATCTTCGGAAGCTCCATGTCGCAGTAGCATACCCAGAGCGCGATGGCGGTGCACATCAGCACGTCGTCGTGCATTCCCTCGCCCGGAGGAGCGCTGAACTGTCCCTTCTCGTTCTTCTGGTACAGCGCGAGCTCCGTGCAGCAGTATTCGCTCTGCTCTATCCACAGCTTGTCGCGGACGCAGCTCACGAGGTTGGCGATGATCATCGGCTTGGTCGCCGTGTTCGTATGGAATCCCCACTTGGTCGGGGCATGGTTCCTGATCTGCTCGGCTGACTGCTTCCTTGCATAGAGGTTGTCGTAGAGGTCGCTGATGGTGTCGAGGATGAACTCGGTCATGTTTCCGTCCGTATCCCTCTCCTGGTCCTTGGTCTCGAGAGTGTTCGACTCGATCACAAGAAGAGCATCGTTGTACCACTTGGCTATCCTTGCCGCGTCATATGCGAGCAGGTCGTGGTCGGTATGGTACCTCTGCTCTGCGACGAGCACCGGCACGCCTCCGAGCTCCGGAATCATGGCGAACCTGTCGAAGACACGGATGACGGACCAGTCGGCCTTCTTGCCACGTCCTCCGACGTCGACCGCCACGAGATACCTGTCCGACATCTTCGTCTTCCTGTCCGGCTTCACCCATACGTGGAGCTGACCGGACTCGTTGTCCACGAACCTGATGTTCTGCAGCGCCTCAGGACCCTTCGCTCCGTCGGCCATGAGGTCGCCCTTGAACTTCGGAGCCTTGCACTTGGCGCGGATCTCCGCGACGTCCTGCTCGTTGAACACGGTGGTGCCGGAGAACTTGAAGGCCTCGATGTCGTTCGACGGAGCCTCCGACGCCATGTCGGCATGGTCGTCCACGGTCTTTCGCTGCTCACGATACCAGTTGATTCCCTCGAGAGACGCTCCCTGAAGCCAGAGGCCCCAGTAGTATCGTCCGGTGTCGAGCCACTCTCCGTTGGTGCATTCCTCGTCCTTGTGCGTATACAGCCACGTGACGAACTCCACGTGGTCATCTATCGGTATGGTATCGTGCGGAATCTGCATCCATGAGATGAAGACTGCACGGTAAGCGGACTTGCCGTTCCTTGCACGCATGTACTCCCTGTGGAAGAAGTTGCCCGCTCCCTTCGGAGTGGACTCGATCACCTGCATGGAGTTCGCCTGAAGCAGGATACCTCCGGCGATGGAACGGATGAGGTCGGCAGGCCTCTTCTCCGGCGTGTCCTTCCATACTCCCGTCTCCGAGAAGTGCGCACCCTCTCCCGAGTAGCCTCGGAGCGAGTCCGGCTTCTCCACCGAACCGATGCGGATGGACGACCTCGTCACCTGTCTTCCCTTGGAGTCCTTGATGACGTACTCTCCGGATGTCATGTCCCTCACGATCTCGAGCTTCTCGTCCGCAGGAAGTCCGAGGCTCCATGCGTCGTATGTCTCCATGGCACGCATGAGCATCTTGGTGATGTTACCCGCCACGGACTTGGTCTGAGCGCAGACCGCAAACGAATGCTTCTCGACCACATAGAGGCCTATCCACTCCTGGTAGAAGATGCAGAAGGTCGAGCCTCCCCACTGACGGGCCTTGCAGATTATAAGGTTTATCGGCTTGCCCGCACGTCTCATCTCCTCGCAGATCTCCAGCACGATGACCTGAGGACGGTTGAGCCTGAACGGGACCATCAGACCCGTCGTCTTGTCCTCGATGCGTATCTCGTAGTAGGCCCAGAAGGTGAAGTCCACGGCGAACCTCGCCTTGAACACCTCCATGCGGATGTCGTCCACGGTCGGGAACTCCTCGCAGTCGTCGAAGTCATCCGTGGTGTTCAGGTATTCCTGGATGGAGCCGCACGCATGCAGCTTCTCGATGAGAGGATTCTTGAACATGTCGAGCGGGACATGCTGCACGGGAATGGGATGGTCCTGAATGCACAGGCTGCGTCTCTCCAGCGGTGCGTCCTCTCCCGTGATGGGGTCGAACTCAGCGCGGAGCTCCTTCAGCCTTCTCTCGTTCTCGGCAAGGATCTCACTGATGATATGAGGCTCTACGGTAGTCACTTGCTATTCCATTAAGTATTCTCCTGAAGGCAGCGCATGCGCAGCCGAGGACGAACGAAACTATATGAGTGATGCCGGAGACGTTCGGAAGGAACGCCATGGCCAGAGTCACGACAAGGAAGGTGATGACGGCAGACTGTCTCCACCATCCGTCACGCAGGGACGGAGTGCGCAGACCGAGGTATGCGAAGATCATGTTGGAGACTCCCGCCACCGAACCGGCAGAAAAGAACCATGAGACCACGGCGATGACGTACGCAAGGACAATGGGCTGCCATCCGTACCTCACTCCGCGCCTGAAGATGAGCCATACCGAAAGGAGGTTGGCTGCAAGGTGGAATATGTTGGCGTGGAACAGATGGTACGTCAGAGCCACGTGCATGCCCTTCTGATGCAGGAAGTCCGGACATCCAAAGAGGAGCATCACCGAAACCAGGATGCCCGAGAGTATTATTCTTATGTCGTTACCTTGCATATCGCTTCGCCATCTCGTCGTTTCTTAGGTTCACATGCTTCCATATGATCTTGGAAGCGGTCTCGTAACTGAGGAACCATCTCGGTGCCGAGGTCGACACGAGCTTCTCGCAGAGGTCCTGATGGCAGAGGTGACGGTATTCGGGGTCGTCCCTCATCTCAAGGTAAAGACTGTACAGGGCGTCGAACTTGCGTCGCTTGGTCCTGCTCATCTTGTAGTGGTCCCTGCCTCGGAGTCGGCTGCTTATGACTGCTGCGCAGAACTCGCGCGATACGAACCACTGCGGCGCCGGGCTGGCAAGGACGTAGTCGATGGCCTCCTTCTGGGTGCTGAAGGACCTCTCCTTCAGGGCCTCCTGATAAGAACAGAACAGGGCATAATCCCTCTGCTGTCTCAGCATCGTGTCTCTCATTTCACCTTCGGTTTTATTCCAAAATTACCCAGAAAACACGCATGCCGTAAACATAAAGTCCAACGTGGTTTTTCATTGATTATTTTCGTTTTTGAGAACGTAAGACAAATCTCATCTTTTATTATGGAAGTAACTGAAAATAAAGAAGTTAAGAAAGGTAGAGACAGGTATAAGGACTACATGTCTCAGAAGTACCCGGACAAGGTATTCGATGGCGAAAATGCCACAGATGACTTAGATGAATTGGTTGCATCTGAACTCGAAGCTAACGCTTCGGAGCTGGAGGCGAGCAGAGCCAACAACAAGAAGATGGTGGACCTCTTCAACAAGAGTCCGAGAGAGGCTCGATTCCTTCTCAGACTGGCTACCGAGCAGGACGCCAACCCTATCTCGATTCTCGTTGAGATGTACGGTCCCGACATTCTTGACGCCATGCAGAGCGAGGAAGGCAAGGCGCTCATCTCGGAGGCTTCGGCAAAGTATCTCGAGGTGAAGGCTACCGAGGAAGCCGGAGAGGCCGAGAGGATGGCCAACTACGAGAAGTCGGTGCAGGACATCGCAGCATTCGCCCAGGAGAAGGGCCTTACCGACGAGCAGGCGGTGGCGGTGTTCGAGAAGATCAACCAGATCGGATTCGACGTGATCGAAGGAAAGTACACCCGTGAGGCCATGCAGATGGCGTATGACGCGATGAACTTCAGCACTGCGGTCGAGAGCGCACGCAAGGAGGGCGAGAGGGACGGACGCAACGCCAAGATCGAGGAAAGGCTCGCCAAGGTGAACAAGCCGGTGGACATGCCTCCTGCAGTAGGCGGACAGGGCGCGACGGTTCCTGAACCTAAGGCGAAGGTGAGGGATTCGTTCTTCGACGCTCAGAGGGATGAGGTGAACAGAGGCTACGGCCGCAAGTCGGTCTTCGACAAGTAGAAACATTTTTAATCTCTATAAAAATGAAACACGCATTTAATTTCTTCACATCGCACAAGATGGGCTTCCTGTCATTGCTCCTTGTCGCGTTCGCTACGGTACTAGGTGCCGATAGCTCATTTGCAATGGCAGAAGTCGCATTGTCAGGCGAAGGCGACGGTAATGGTGCCGGATTCTCGCAGGAGTACACTCCGGGTGCAGAGGATACCAAGGGCCTTGAGACTCAGCATCAGGGCGAGGGTGCTACGGCAGGTGCAGCCCGCGCAGCTGGTCTTGAAGTCGAGGAGATTGACCAGATCATCGCCAAGTTCAGACCGTTCCGATTCCCGCTCGAATGGTTCATCACAAACAGAATGACTCAGCAGAAGGCTACAAGCTACGAGCAGACACACTACCGCTCAGGCGCTACTGTTCTCGAGGCTGTGACAGGTGAGGAGTTCTCATCTACAGGTACATTCGCAAAGAAGAACGTCGCTTTCTCTGTAAGCGTGGACGATTTCGTTTCAGGTGTCGAGAGCATCCATGAGTATGACACAATCTACGTCAAGGACGTGATGGGCTATGCTGACGACGGTGAGACTGAGGACGGTGGACTCTTCCTCTTCGTGACCAAGAAGGACGAGGATTCGGTACGTCTTGCTGTAATCAACCCGGCTAAGACTGTGACTGCGAACGGAGGCTTGAAGATTCCTGCAGGTACCAAGCTCGTGATCTGCGGTAACGCATGTTCTGAGTCGCAGATGATCGTTGACCCTGAGACTTACCTCCCATCAAGCGACACCCTCTTCCTCCAGAAGAAGATCTCGAATATCGTGATGACAGACGAGTGGCTGGAGCAGGCACGCAAGGTGAAGTTCGTTCAGAAGGACGTCGTAGACAACGGTCTCTACAACCATAAGAGAAAATGTGCCCGTTCACACTGGCTCGGTCGTCAGTTCATGACTACCATCAACGTCAAGGATGCCAAGATCGGTGCGGAGCCTGTATACTTCGAGCGTGGTATCCTCCGTCAGGTGAACATGTCATACATGCATGACAGCGACGACTACAACTGGAATGACCTCATCGCAATCTCGAAGATGATGTTCACCGAGAACGCGGCCAACACTACTGCTGTGGGTCTCTGCGGTAAGAACGCAATGCAGCGTCTCCTCCGTCTCGCGGCTAACGTGGACGTTCAGCGCAGCCTCAAGTACGAGCGCAACGACGAGATGGGCGTATCCATCCACAAGTGGCACGACGGCTTCGGTACCATCGAGTTCATGCTCGACCCTACCCTCGACGACATCGGATACCAGGACTTCATCGTCATCCTCGACCTCGAGAACGCGGTTCACTACGTGAAGAAGATCGAGGCTGAGACAAGCCAGGACCTCAAGAAGACAGGCGAGGCACGTGAGGCACAGCGCCGCATCATCCAGACAATCGACTGCGTCGGCCTCAAGGGCTACAACTCTATGATCGTCGGTCCTGCTTCTGCAGCTGCACGTGTACGTGCTCTCGGCGGCGTAAGCCTTAACATCATCACTTCCGAGACTCTCACAGGCATCGCAAACCCTACTGAGGGTATGGTGGTTTACCTCACCGAGGTTGACGGAGAGTACATGGCTGACGAGGCTTACCAGTACAAGGGTGGCACTTGGGTACTCTACGAAGCAACCGTAGAGGAGTCCTAACCTCTGAATGACAAGGGCGGTGCAATGCCGCCCTTTTTACCATTAATACAATGAGACATGAGAAAAGTATACGAATACGTCAATAAGGTAGAGGCCGAACTGGTAGTTGTTTCTAAGTCGGGCTCCACAAAATATAAGTTCAAGTTCACAGGTGGCGTGATGGATCCCAAGAACAAGGTCAACGCAAAGCACACCACCGACAACCCGATCATGCAGCGAGTTCTCGAGACCAGCCCTTACTTCGGCAAGAGCGTACGTCTGGTTGGCACATTCGATTCTCCTGAGAACAGGGAGCCCATCCTCATCAAGAAGGCTGTCGTAGCGCCTGTTGAGACCGCAAAGACCGAGACTGCTAAGCCTGGCAAGGGCGGCAACAAGGGAGGCGGAAAAGGCAAGGGTTCGAAGGCCGAGACTGATAAGGTAGACGATCCTGCTCCGGCCGATGATGTCATCGAGCCTATGGTGACAGTCGTGGATGACGTCACTGACGCAGGTGCAGCCGCATCATATCTCCTTTCCATCGGAGTGGTCGATCCTGACATCTCTTCACTCGAAGGAATCCTCCGAATCGCCAAGGAGAACAACATCTCTTTCCCTAATCTCAAGTAGCAACCGATATGTTTCAACTGACGATAGATGCGGCCTGTACGTATGTCCGCAGAGTGTTGGACGAGCTTACCAGCGTCGAAGACATAGGCATGCTCGTCTCTCCGGATGCCCTTGACCTGCAGAAGCTCGTCGAGGGCTCCATCGTGGAGGCGGCGGTGAAGACCCACAACCTGGCTCCGGCGGTCATGCTGGACGGAGTGAAGGCCGTCGAGGGCACCGACTTCGAATCCGAGACCGACGAGGAAGGAGTGGTGACCGTCAGCTTCCTGAAGAAGGCGGCGAGGTTCATCTCCATCCAGGTGGAAGGATCTTCCGTCGTGGTCACCGACCTTATTCCCGAGGACAGCGCGGAGGGCCGCAAGCAGTTGAACAGGTATGTGAGAGGAGTCCCTGACGACCCGAGGCTCGTGCTCTGCAAGGCATGGGCCGGAGACCATCTTCCCAAGATGAGGTACTACACGTCCGACGTCAAGGAGACGGAGTCGGAGATATCCATGGAGTATTATCCGTATCCTTTCGTCAAGGGAGGAATGGCGGACATGGTGCCCGAAGGTGGAACTCCGGAGGTGGACGTCATGACCGTGGACGAGCCCACCGTCAATCCGGGCGTGGTCAGCGGATATGTCGACATCTGCCCGAGGATGGAATTTGCGGTCCTCAATGAGCTTGCAGCCATGGTGCTGGAGAGTCTCAACGAGCATGACAAGGCTTCTCTCTACAGAGCGAAATCCAAGGAATACATGGGGGTATAGCTATGTGGTGGGATCTGCATCTTAATCTTACTCAGGACATAGGGCACGGAATAACAATCATATTCATGTGCTGCATCCTTGTCATCGCGGCGTGCTTCATCGACCTGTGGACCGGAATCGATGCCGCCCGAAAGAACAGGGAGAAGATACGCAGTAAGGCGCTCAGAAGAACCGTGGCAAAGATACTCGACTACCTTCGCGTGGTCATGTTCGCCGTTCTGATAGACGTGCTGGGGCTTACCTTTCCATGGTATGTCATTCCATACTGCGCGATCATCTGCACCCTGGGCATTCTTGTGATAGAAGGCAAGAGTGTCCTGGAGAACTTTCAGAAGAAGAAGTCTTCTGCAGCTCAGGTGGCCGACGTCATCAAGGCCATCGTAGAGGCTACCGACAACGAGACGGCCGAGAAGATCATCAGAGCGATCAAGGCCGACGGTAAAATCAGAGAAGAGAAATCAACAAGTGAGAAGTAAAAAATACAGTTGCATATGGAATTGACATTCACTCAAACAAACAAGAAGTCATGGGTGGCTGAATTCGAAGCCTCCTCGGACTTCAACATACATATCGAAAGGAAGGACGGTGTCGGCCGCATCAGGATGCAGCAGAGGACGTCGTCGAAAGGAGATCTGGCGGAAGTGGAGGACTTCACAGCCAAGAATCCGGACGGCGAACAGGTGATCGACTACGATTGTCCGGCTCTTATCTGGCCCAAGACCATCCGCATCGTGAGCGAGGTAGAGCCTACCTACGCAGAGGTAACCTTTAAAGGCTAGCGGTATGAACAATGTGCTACTTAATCCAGTAAGACTGAACTCGGTCACCCTCAATTTAATCGGAACTTCGGTGAGAAAAAAGAGTAATGGCGGTGGAGGAGGCGATGTCCCAAACGGACACGAGTCCTTTGAGGTGACGGAAGGAGCATTTGAAGTTGCTGACGGAACACTCTATGTTAAAATTTAATATTTAGAGATATGGGATACAAAAGTAAATACTCTGGAAAAGAGGTAGAGGAAAGACTTGAGAAAATGCTCAATGTTACTTGGGCTGAACTCAAGGCTCTCCGTGATGAGGGGAAACTCATTGCAGGGCAGATATACCGAATGACCGATTATGAGACCACTTGTGCTTGGGAGAACACTCAGGTAGCAGGGCATCCGTTTGACTTAGTGCTGACTGCTCTTGATGAGAAGACCCTTGACGAGAAGTGCAGTGCTATCTGGAGCGAGAGGGATACAGATGGCTATTTCGCTAATAGCAACCTTGCCGCTTGGGATGTGAGGTATTGCTTGGATAATGACGCAGAAAGATTTGATTGGGCGCAGATGGGAGGCACCACGCTGAGACTAACAGTTTTTGATGAAGAGTTTGAAGCAATGCGTCTAGGAACAACTGAGTTAGGCGGTGTAACTTATTATTCATGGCTAGCTTATTATGATGGGCAACCAGCCTTTGAAGTTTTAACCAAAAGTGAGAATCCATCAATAGGAGATGAAGCCTATGCGACAATGGATGGAGAAACAATTGATAGCACAGCCGAAGTCATAGGCTTATATGAGAAAAAGGGTGGTACGGGTGTTATTTATCTCCTTGTAGACGATTGGGAGAACAGTGTTCGATATGACTTCAAGAATATTATGTTCAAGAGACTTTTGACAGAAGGTAAGTATGACGCAGAAAATGGTGTGGATACTTTCTGTTATACTTTCAGTCACATTGACATAGAGACACACGCATTATCAGACCTAAGTATAGACGGCACAGCTTCATCCAACACTATGGGCTTGTGGTCATATAATAATGTGTTTTTCGGAGACTTCTGCTATAACAACACCTTCGGAGACACCTGCAATGACAACACCTTCGGAGACAACTGCTATGACAACACCTTCGGAGACAACTGCTATAACAACACCTTCGGAGACAACTGCTATAACAACACCTTCGGAGGCAACTGCAATGACAACACCTTCGGAGACACCTGCCATGACAACACCTTCGGAGACAACTGCAATGACAACACCTTCGGAGACCTCTGCTATAACAACACCTTCGGAGACAACTGCCATGACAACACCCTTGTGTCACCCGATACCGAGAATTCGTATTCGTATTATAATTTTATCATATTTGAAGGAGATAATCAATATATCACAATTCAAAACACTAACACAGATAGACTCCAAAGGTTTTTACAGCATATTAATGTGGCAAATGGTCTTGCTGGAACTTCATCTCAGCCGCTTGTTGTAGAAATTGAACATGTTTCGGCCACATACAAGCCAAAAACAACTATAGCAATCAATAGTTCGGGAAGCGTCAAGGTTTATTGTGAGGCAGACTTAGTTAATTAGGAATTATGGAAAAGAATTTTTTTGTAGCCAAGCGAGGTAATGTATTCCGCAGAAAGTCTGATGGAGTAGTGATAGGAAGATTCGTTATTGACGCTACCATTGACGGTTACGAAGAGGTAGTAGATGAGAATCCAAGACGGAGAAGAACGATGTCACCAAGAGAGCGATTCCTTGAAAGAGCAAGAGTTAAAAAGTAATATAACTTCTTTAGTGGTATAATTATGGATTTCACAAAGAACGGAAACTTATACGAGACCACATTCTCAGCCTCCACTCCTTTCAACATCCACATTGAGAGGGATGGAGGTAGAGTATTGTCCGTCTCACGAAGGACTGCCGGAGAGGGATGGGAGACCATCGAAATCATCCGTCAGGGAAGGGTCATCGATGCGGATGTGTACAACGACATCGATAGGGAGTACCGCATCCAGTCGGATGTAGAACCTACAATGTGCGAGATTACATTCGGAACGGCTGTCGGTCCTGATGTTCCTACTGAGACTTGGATTGACTACACTGTAAGCGGTGGCGAACTTATCCGAATCAATGATGCGAAGAAGGACAGCATCTTCGTGCTGAAAGTGAACGGCAATGCTGTGCAGTACAGCACCCCTGCCCCATCCGCTCCTGTTAACATCGTGACCAACAAGGGAGCGTTGAAGCACAAGGTGCTTGGCAACAACCTTATGAATGTGAACGATAGCAATGTGATTGTCGGAAAGTACCTTGACAATAGCGGTGCTGAGAAGAGTTCTGCGGCTAACTTCTACATTGCTCAGTTCATCAAGGTCAATGCTTCTACTGTCTATACTGCATCATTCGGAAAGCAGATTGGCTACTTCTCTTTCATGGAATATGATGCGGACTTCAACTTCCTGAAGAGGACTCTTTACGGAGAGACTGGAAAGAAGATGACCTCTTGCTCTCATACGATGCAAAGCACTACCGCCTTCGTGGTGGTCGGCTCAAATCCAACCTCTGCCGCGGTAACGAAGGACGAGGTTCTTGAAGTGCATTGGATGCTGAACGAAGGCTCGTCTGCTCTTCCTTACGAGGCGTATAGAGCAAGACTTTCGGACGAGGGAGAAGACACAATTAGTGCAAGAAGCGTCAATCTCAACGAGGGTAAACTCTCGTCAGTAGGATACACCTCTACTGGTGGAACATCCAACTCAACCACTTTCTGCGGAACGCTCTGCAAGATTAGGGTAGCCGAGGGTCAGAGGTACACCGTCTCTTTCGGTGGATTCCCTGACGGAGTGAGTGGAGTCTTCATCAATACTTGGAAGACAGATGGAACGTGGAACACAAGGCAGGCTATCTCGTCAAACGGAAAGTTGACATACACCATCCCAAGCGGTGTCGGCTTTGCCAATTTCACACTCTATAAGACTGGCGGTATCACTATCGGTGCGGACTCTTGGCTTCAGGTGGAATTGGGAACTGATGCCACCGACTACGAGCCATACGCATTCTACGGCAAGGTTGACATTGAAAGACTCCTCAAGTGCGGAGACTATGTGGACAGTCAGGATATCATCAACGGCATCATCAAACGCAATGTCGGCATCAAGGTTTTTGATGGTACGGAAGCCATCTCCCTTTCATCGGGTACATACAACTACGGCGTGGCAGACAAGTTGAAGAAGGCATCTCCACTTCTTTGCACTCACTATCCTTACACTTCTGCATCTGCCTCTAGTGCGGCAGACAAGACCATCAAGTCGTATGCTTCTCAGAACATCGGCTTCAAGGATGCCTCCTTTGCAACGGTAGCAGACTGCAAGGAGTTCTTGGCGAGGGAGTATGCGAAAGGCACTCCAGTCATCGTAGTGTATCCACTTGCTACCGAGGTTGAGGAGAGTGTAGCCCCTCAGTCCTTGGCTAACCCAGAGGGAGATTTCTCTCTCTTCCGTCAGCCGTGCATTGCAGGACTCGGAATGGAAGTGACACTCAAGGTCAAGAAAGCAGAAGGCGGTGGCATCAAGGAGTTTACTCTTGACGGATACCCATACCAATATGAGGATGGTATGACTTGGCAAGAGTGGAGTCATAGCGACTATAATGTAGAAACATGGATGGTGATTGACAACCAAGTGGTCATATCTAATGACCCGTGGTGGGGAAATATATTACTCTACGATGCCTCTATAAATTCAGCCGACCTTGGGGATAAGCCTATTGAGGCTAAGGACTACACTATTCTTGAGGGAGGCATCGGTGGCGGTGGAGGAATGTAATAACCATTAATCACTAGGATATGAAAGACATCAGAAAAGGAAACGATTTAACAATCCACTGGGCAATCTACACCAAGTCAGGTAGCCAGAGGATTCCATACGCCCTTGATGGAAAGGACCTCACTCTCATACTCGGTTCTCCGTATATGAGAAAGGAGGTCAAGGGTTTCTCCGTCAAGGGAAACATCATCACTTGGACTTACTTCGGCAAGGACCAGAAGAGTGCAGGAAAGTTCTCCCTCGTCCTCATAGAGAATGAAGGAAAGGAAGGAATGCACACGGTTGACAAGTGCAACGCCTTCCGTATCGTCAACCTATCCTGCGAGGTGGGTGGCTCGGACGATAGCGATGTGGAGACCGTCACTCTGGAGTTTGAGTCCACTATTGAACCCAGTTTGTATAAGTATGTAGCCACATTTCCTCAAGAGTTCTCTGGAGAACAAAAGGAGCAAGCAAGAGAAAACATAGGTGCTATCAGTGCGGAGTATGTGGAGAGGGTACTTGAAGAACTTAATCCGGATACGGAAACATTTTTCTCCGAAGATGGGAAGTATCTTGACACAAACGGCAATGTATTTAATGCATCATCGCAGAGTGTCATCACATCATACATAGCCCTTGATGGAGTTGAGACCATAAAGGTTCGTGGCAGGAGTGGTTCGCATGTGTCGTTGCTTGCATATTACGACAGTAATAAGAAATTTATTTCTAGCCTATATGGAAACAACTACAACAAAACGATTGTCACTCTTTCCAAAAGCGATTTCCCTGCAAACGCAAGATATTTCCGTGTTACCGGAAACGCAGACAGTGCAGATCTCGTAGAGTTGGCAAGCCTCTACAATCTTTCGCAGAGGATTGTCAGAAAGAACGAGATAGGAATTACCGGAGTTATCACTATGGGTGCATCATTGATGTATAGTGGTAATGGTTGGGTGGAAAAGGGATGTGCCCTGATTGATGCGATTGCTTACAACAAAGCAAAAAGCGGAGAGATGCCACAATACTTTGCCAAACTCATATATGATGGCAACTTCTGCTCGGACGAAGAGTTTGAAATGTCGGATGTACTGGCTATTCAGTTCTCCAATGCAGGCAATGTCTATCTGGAGGATAATTCTCTCAGTGTAGAAGAATACGAGTCACTCATTGATGCCTCATTAAGCAATCCATTCAGTAAGTTGTCGTATGCTCAATGCCTTGATTATATCCTGAAGAAATGGCAGAAGAGATGCTATGAGCAAAAGGATAACGAGAACAGTAAGTGGTATGGAACCAAGTTCGGCAAGCCTTGTAGTCTGCTGTTTGTAACACACTGGCATGATGCACGAACATCATACAATGAATCCATAAGAAGAGTTGCAGAGAAATGGGGTGGTAGTGTTTGTGAGTTTGACAAGAAGATTGGATTCTCAAAAGGACAGCCACTATATGATGGAACGCAAATGTCTGTGGCATACGCCGTAGATACGGAGATAATAGGAGGCACAACTTTCGGTTGGCATCCACTCCGTGATACGAATGGTCAATACATTCAAAAGAAAATGGCTAACATCTTTGCCAATTCATTGAAGGAACACTTCTCTTTGAAATAATATACATCATGGAAACATTAATCTCAATCATCGCCGTATTGATGTTGGCACTCAATCTGCCAATGGCTACGGCTCTTATGTGGGGAATCAGATTGACCACCACATCCACTTGTCCTGAGGACATAAAGTCGGCGAAGCACAACAGAATGATGCTGAAATTCGTGGCACTCGCTGATGTGGCATTCGCTGTAATCCTCTTCATCGCATCGCTATGTTAAAGGCGTTGCTGTACATATGGCAGTTGCCTCAGAACCTTCTAGGCTTGTTGTTTCTCCTCTTCATTCGTGGAGAGGAGAGGCACACCTTGAACGGCATCTCCTTCTACTATGCCAAGAACTTCAAAGGTGGAATCAGCCTCGGTAAGTACATCATCTTGGGAGACAAGAGGGAGAGGTCGGTAAGGCACGAGTTCGGTCACTGCATCCAGAGCAGGATGCTTGGATGGCTCTACCTCATTATCGTAGGATTGCCAAGCCTCATCCATGCGTGGCTGTGCAAGTGCGATGACCATTCTTACTACGACTACTGGTGCGAGAGGTGGGCAGATAAGTTGGGAGGAGTGCGATGAATATAATCAAATGGTGGAAGAGCGACTTCTTCCTGACGATATTGGGAGTGGTCATGGTAACGATGGGTATTACCTTCGTGTTGGCCTACTTTATTGATTGGGGATGGATTCCTGCGATTGCTATGGCTATTTGCGGTGGACTCCTCATTAGGAAAATGGTAACAAAGAAGCTCGACGATTTGTCGGAATAAAACTTCGGCTTTATGATCTGAGGGAATTAGAGGGAGTTCTAAGGGAATTCCCTCTAATTCTTTCCAATCCTTCAAACATTGGAAAGCCGTAAACATAAAGACCAAGATGCCGGGGATGCGTTTACCTTTGGCGAAACTTTTAAAACTAATTGAATATGGAACCATGCTGCAACCCTGAAGTAATCAAGGAAAAGTACAAGACAGAAGTAAGATTTGACAAGGAAATGAGGAAGGAGCTTGACTCCAGTCTTCAGAAGCTGAAGGAAAGTGTCGGAAGCCGCGAGAGAAGTCTCGCCATCACGAAGATCCAGGAAGCCATCATGTGGCTCGGAATGGATCTCAAGAGACTCGGTGAGGAGAATCCTTATCCGGAAAGCAAGAATCCCGAGTCGGATGTAGTCCACCCTACTGCAGACGGACTGAAGATGTAGTCCACGAGGGAAACCCTCGACCCCGTAAGCAACTTCTCACATCACATACAGATTAGGCCATAGGCCGGTCAAGGATTCAGTAAAGGTCCTTGCCGCTCTATGGCCTTGCTTTTTGCCGTGGCTCCAAGGACGCAAACCGGACAAAGCAAATAGTATGCAAAAATATGAAGAAGACTGAAATTTTATCGGAGGTTCTTTCAAAGGTGGCCGATGCTACCGAGGTGGACGCATCGGTGATCGTATCCAGAAGCAGGAAGGAGGAGCATGTCGAGGCCCGTATGATCGTGGTGTACTGCTGCATCATGAAGGGTCTCCGTCCCGTGCAGGTGGCCGGACTGATGGGACAGACCGTCCACAACATCTATCGCACTCTCAACGGTGCGAAGGACCGGTACTCCTATTCTTCGAGCTTCAGATATGACTGTGACTTTGTGTGTAAGCAACTTGGAATTACATGTGACCTATGATGTAAGCAACCGCTTAATAGTGATGTAACTCCTGGTGACCTTTGCATCACGGTTAATATTGACCGTGGCTATAAATAACAACATTATGTCAGAGACAAAGGTTTATCAGTTCGGCACAGAGGGCAATGCTTCCCTCAATGCCCTTCTCCCATTCCTACAGCAGAGAGGCATCGACCCTGCCATCCTGTACAACATGGGAGGAAACAACGGTAGCTTCTTCGGAGGCAACGGATTCGAAAGTATCATCGCCTTGATTATCGTGGCCGCTCTGTTCGGTAACAACAACGGCAACGGCATCTTTGGCGGTGGTGGCAACAACAACTCAGCTGAGAGAGAGATGCTCATGTCGGCTATTCAGCGTAACGGCACCGATCTCTCGCAGCTTGCTCAGACCATCGGCTGCTCTACCTCTAGAGTGCACGATGCTGTGACTCAGGTATCGACTCAGATCTGCAACCTTGCGGGTCAGCAGGGAATGTCATTCCAGCAGGTCATCAACTCGATTCAGGCAGGCAATGCGAGCCTTGCGACACAGCTCGCAAGTTGCTGCTGCGAACTCAAAGGCATCATGAGTGAGGGATTCTCCTCATTAGGCTATGCCCTCCGCGATCAGACCTGCAACCTCGAGAAGGCGATTGCGGCTTCTACATCTCAGATTCTTGAGGGCCAGCGCAATGCCGAGATGCGTGAGATGCAGGACAAGATCGAAAAACTCCGCGAGAAGAACTCTCAGCAGGCCGTGTTCATCAACAACGCACAGCAGACTGCACAGTTCCAGGCAATGCTTGCTCCTATCGCAGAGGATCTCGCAAGCATCAAGTGCAAACTCCCGAAGACAGAGACAGTTCCTGTCAGCAACGACTATGTTCGTGTAGACCGTAGCATCAGTGCACCATTCTGCGGATGCGGTTTCGGATTGGGATTCGGCAACGGATTCGGATTCCCTAACGGCTGGAACGGAAACGGCTCTCTTTGGGGCTAAAGGAAGGAGGCAGAGTATGAGCACGCTATTACCTACATTCATAAATGTGAACGTCAATGGAATTCCTGCATTGAGGAGCCTTGGTGTATCGGTGACTGCTACTGAAGTTAGGTTTGACTTCAACAATCATCGCAATGTCGGCTCTCCGTTCAGAGGACTGATCATCATCAATCTGGCACAGGCGATCCCTGACGGAACGACAGGCACATTGCCGATCGTCTTCACCTCTGATGGCGGTAACTCTCAGCCATTGACAACATTTGACGGAGCGCCAGTAACGGTGGCGGACATCTCAGGAACCGGAATCTACCTGGTATGGTTTGAGAATTCAACCGGTACCTTGCAGCTGCTCACCGGACTCGCTTAATGGTATTAACAAACAAAAGGCTTAGATATGTTTTCAGGACTTAGACAGAATGGTATGTTCTACATCCTTGAAAAAGGAGATGAACTCAGACTCAAGGTCGGCCAGGTGGTAAGCGTCAGCAACCCACAGCCCAAGTATGGTCAGTTCGGATATGCTGCACAACCGGAGATGGTCGTCGATGTGAAGGTCAAGGTCGACGAAGAGACCATGGAATTCAAGCAGCTCAGCGCGAATGCAAGCATCGCCAACAGTGGCAACGTCATCGTAAGCGACAACAAGGAGGCGATGAGCGCAGAAGTAGAAGGCCTGCTTCACTCCAGCAAAGGAATCCTTGACAGCGTGAGCTATCATGAAAGGGTGCTCGCTTCATGCGATGAAATCCTGCGGGAACTGAATCCTACCTTCAAGAAGGAGAAGGAGCAGGAGGAGAAGATCGGTCTGCTTGAAGAGAAGATGGTCGGAATAGAGGGTACGCTCAGCGACATGATGTCCATGCTGTCTAACGTCCTGGAGCAGTCTAACAAAAAAGGTAAGGAGGAATAATTATGGGATACATTGTAGAGATCACAGAAGACAAGGTCGAGAAGGTTTCTGAGAATATCGAGAAGGCTCTGAAGTACATGGGCAAGGCCATGCAGTGCATCGAAATGATGATGGAGGAGTCCGAGGGTATGGGCGAAAGGAGCAGCTTCGGTCAGAGAGGCTCCGGCGGTTCAATGGGCAGCCGTGGAGGCGGCTCTATGGGCGGCCGCTTCGAGGACGACGATGACGATGAAATGGGAATGGCTGAAAGGCGCAGAAGGCGCAGATAGCCTCTTCTCAACCGGACGGAGGGGAGGAGACTCCCCTCCTTAGACGAAAGAATTATGAAGCGTAGAGTTCCATTTGATATGTATGAGGTGGAGATGATGCCTGCCGAGATGAAGGCGTATCTCCGCAACTACGGTTACAGTTTCAGCAGGAAGGCCTGTGAGTTCGCCGTCTCACACATGAGGAAGGCGAACAGGTCCTCGGGCAAGATGGAGAAGATCGAGCCTTACTCAAAGGAGATGGCGGAGGAACTGCTGGCCAATCACGGAGTCAAGCTGGAGAACAACATCGGATTCAACTTCGTGTACGTCCTCAACATGTCCCTTGCGGACTATTGGAAGGAGTCGATAGATGACGAGGAGCATCTTGCCAAGCACGTTAAGGCGATCATTGACGATGTGGACGACAACCCTGACAACCTCTTCCGCATGTGGATCGCCAAGATGGACGGAAACGGGATCCCTATCCCTTGGGAAGACATTCTATGATAGTTCAGGACATATACCTGCCACACTATGACTGGCACTGCAAGATCTTCTATTCGGTAACCACTTACTGGAAGGAGGACATCCTGCGTGACCTGAAGAGGATAGGATGCGAAGGAAAGAAGTACAGGACGGCGAAGAGGAATCTTGGGCTGGGAAAGCTGAACACCGGGCTGACCTATTCCAATATGGACATGAGGGAAAGCATCATGGTGATTGCCAGGACGAGCAGCGCGGCCGAGTTCGCGCACTCCTATGACCACGAGAAGGGCCACCTTGCGAAACACATCGCCCTGGCTTTCGACATCGATCCGTTCGGAGAGGAACTTCAGTACCTCAGCGGTGACATAGCCAAGAAGATGTTCCCGGTAGCGAAGACGTTCATGTGCGACTGCTGTCGGAAGAAATTAAATAAGAGATCAATGTAGAAGATGGCGCCGTCTATGTGCCGGAAGGCGATAGAATACCTGAAGGACATAGACCGCCATCACCTTGACCGGAACCGCCGCCACGTGTAGTGCCGTAAAGATAAAGTTTATGGATAAATTCATAATAATATCTTTGCTATACAGGGATAGAAAGGAGTAATTAACCTTTTGAAAAGGTTCGCATATCGCCCTGCCCTGTATTTTAGATATGCAATAAACATAAAGATATGCATAAAAAATTAACAACCGAAGAATTTGTATCCAAAGCAAAAGCTATTCATGGTACAAGGTATGACTATTCATTAGTACAGTACACAAAGTATAATGTTAAAGTAAAGATAATATGTAAAGAACACGGAATATTTGAACAAACTCCTAATAATCACCTGTCTGGCAAAGGATGCATTAAGTGCTCTTGTCCGAATCACGGACTTTCAAGCAAAGAATATTTTGAGCTGGCGACAAAAGTGCATGGCAAGAAGTACGATTATTCGAAATCCCAGTACAGAAGGATGTGTGATAAAATCGTAATAATATGCCCTCAACACGGCAGCTTTACGGTCGGAGCTCAATGCCACTTAAGAGGTCAAGGTTGTCCCAAATGCAAGAGAGATTTGCAGTATAAAAGGATAAATGGACATGTGTCTGAGAGTGATGATTTTTATATCAAAGATATTAGTGGTTATGAAGGGTTATATAAGATAACAAGCGATGGAAGAGTTTTCAGTGTGCGGAAAGGTGACTGGCTTTTGCCTTCATTATCGCATGGGTATTTGGTTGTAAACTTATGGAAAGACAAAGTGCCAACGCCTAAAAGGGTTCATCGATTAGTTGCTGAAGCATTTATTTCAAATCCAGAAAACAAATCACAGATTAATCATCTAGATGAGAATAAATGTAACAATCGCGTCGAAAATCTAGAATGGGCAACCGCTCTTGAGAACATACAATGGGGGACACGTACCGAGAGAGAGATTAGAACCAAAAGGAAGGATACGCAACGAGTTCTTCAATTAACCAAAAGCGGTTTAATTGTCAAAGAGTGGGAATGTGCTAAACAAGCAGTACGAGAGTTGGGATATAAGACCGACAAAATTGCTTACTGCTGTAAAGGCAAAAGAAAGACATTTATGGGATTTAAGTGGAAATATAAGAATGGCTCAGATTTCAAATAATTTTTCATGGAGCGAATTCGAGAAGTCGGATACGGCCAAGAGGTTAAGGATCACCAACGTCATAACTACCACGGAGGTAAGGGATGCGGTGAAGGCACTGGTGCTGAATGTGCTTCAGCCATTGCGTGATGCATGGGGTGGTCCACTGAAGATAAACAGCGGCTACAGGTGCAAGGCACTGAACGAAGCCGTGGGCGGTGTGGAGACGTCGCAGCACGTGAAGGGCGAGGCAGCCGACGTAGCATGTACTGATCCTCTGGCTCTTGCCAAGTTAGTCAAGAGAATGCGACTGCCGTATGACCAAATGGGAGTCTATGCTTCATTTGTCCACTTTAGTTATAGAAGAGACGGCAAGAATAGGGGGCAGATTTTCTATGGAAAGAATTATAAAGGACCAATGGATGTATAGGAATGAAGAGTTTTTTTCATAAGTATTTGTGGTTAATATGTTTGATTATGGGGATATTCGCAGGGATGTGCGTATCCCCTTTCAATCATTCAAGGCAGAGCGGTGTGCAGAAGGATACCATCGTGCGATATGACACGATGAAGTATACCAGGTTCGAGCTGGCCGGTCACACAAAGAAACTCGACATCCCTGCCGTGCGAAAGCCGGAACTGGTCTTCATCGGCGTAGAGTCTCTCGATACTATATATATCGACAATGTGCGATATGTTACAATGCCCCGTGAATATTTTTACACAAATGTAGATGATGTGGAAATATGGCACAGCGGCATAGACAGCCGGATTGACTCCCTTGCCGTAAGGAGAAAAGAACTGATGATCACCACAAGGGAGAAGCCGAAGAAGAACGCCCTGGGATTCGGCATCGAGACAAGCTACTACAGCGGACTGTACATCCCGGCATACATAGAATACGAGCGGATGATGCAGCCATGGCTCTCGGTATACGGAAGGGTGGGATACAACTTCCCTACCATGGAGTACGGAATATCGCTGGGCGTAAGGATGCAGCTTCAATGGTAACTACAAAACTATATAAGCATGGACATAGAAATCACAATCAAGGACTTCATGGATACCGTGGACGAGGAGATCTCCCGTACCGCGGCCGTTTCGTATGACGAGAACGGGGCTCCGCTCTATGACGGTCTCAGGAAGACGAGCAGGGACGAGAATACCCTGAAGAGGATTCTTTCGGAGGCGCTGGCTGTCCTGGAGGGAAGCATCGCCAGGTTCGTGGAGTGCGTCGAGATGACCGACGAAAAGATAGTCATCGAGATGAACATGACGGAAAGGCGCAGAAGGGCAAAGGAGCATATCATCACCACGATGATAAACAGTTCCCTTGCGAAGCTCGTCATCGCGAAGTACTTCTCCGAGAAGAAGCAGACGAAACTGGCGACGGAGTTCGACGCCCTTGCGGCGGCAGACCTGCAGACGCTGTACAAGAACCTGTATGAAAAGTCTGCTCCAACCTATTAAAACATACGGATATGAAAAAGTTACATATAGTCATCAACAAGGACCAGGTCATAAGGGATGTTGACGCGATCACCTTCAAGAGGGTCGACGGAGTGATGTCGGATCAGTCGGATGCGGTGAGGAACGCGCTGTCTTCCGACGGTGAGGATACCCTCGACCACAAGCTCCTGCACCGCTACATGGAAGGAAGGGATGCCGAGGTAAGGGCGAAGCTCGCCTTCTGCATCATTCCTGAAGAGACCGACTGCGACCTCGTCATCACGAACGAGTCGCTGAACGAGCAGCCGGACTTTCAGTTC
This sequence comes from Candidatus Cryptobacteroides sp., assembly GCA_045655825.1. Lineage (GTDB taxonomy): Bacteria > Bacteroidota > Bacteroidia > Bacteroidales > UBA932 > Cryptobacteroides. The sequence goes on from JAZOPY010000128.1 coordinate 49,377, forward strand.
AATCTCAATGTTCCGGACTACTTCAACAAGGATTCCGCCATGGCGCTCATGCAGAAGATCCACAGGTACTTCGTGGACGGTGTGGCGTACGACTGGTACATGCGTCAGGGAGTGCCTTACAGCGTAGGTGCAGACGACCTTGACAGGATGCTTACGGACATCGCGGTTTCGCTGCGCAAGCCTTTCGTGAAGAGGCCGCTTCAGCCTTTCGGACCGGCAAAGTAAAGGAGGTGAGACATGGCAAAGGGAAGACCAAAGGATGACGGCAAGGGACGCATCGGAGGAAGAGCGCCCGGAACGCCGAACAAGATAACCGCCATGACGAAGGCGGCCATCCAGAACTTCCTCGACGAGAATCAGGAGGAGGCGTGGAAGGCATGGAAGGAGATCAAGTCTCCGAAGCAGAAGTTCGAGATGTACCTCAAGCTCTGCGAGTTCGTGATACCGAAGATGGCTTCAGTCGAGCTCAAGGGAGAGGTTAAGACTCCGGACTGGATGGCGAAGCTGGAATCGCTCAAGAAGAAATAGTTGTGTTGTGTTGTGAATTGCTTTCAATCTCATCTAGCAACTGACAGCAATCAAAAAGGGGGTGTCTCACGACAGCCCCTTTTCTTTGTCAATAAAAACTAATAATATAACGGAAATTACATGCACCATAACGGTCGTGCATTATCTGAGTCTATTGGTGAACCTGCTGTCAAACATCACATCGACCCAACTGAGTCTATCGTGGACATCAAGGCCCGTAAGCAGTATGAGTCGGAACATCTTCCATGCCTTTCCCCTAAGTGTACTGATTGTATAGAAGTTGATGCCGTCCTGAGAACCCTGGAGGATGAACTTCACTGCACCCTTGGCGAACTGACCACGGACTCTGACATCGGTGATGGTCTTCAGCACATCCGGCTCATCCATGTCGAAAGGACGAGTGACGATCACTCCCCTTTCCGGAAGTTCTTCCTTGCTTCCGTCAAGCGATGTGGAGAAGTCTATGATTCTTGTTGAGCCGGTGACGCTCTTGACCATGGCCTCGCATCTCGGATAGCTATTGAGAGGTACCGCATCTGAGACGGCATCCGTATGGAAGGTCTTGTGCCATGTCTGGGTATCCAGTTTGTAGACATACTGATATGCCTTGTTTTTGTTGAAGCATACAAGACGCTTGCCCTGATAGTCGTATCCAATCTCTGCATCCTTCATGAATGCCATGAACGGAGTATCGTCCTCCACTGCATCCAAGAGATTGCAGAACTCGGGAAGGCCGTCGATGATGGCCCTTGCAGTAGGGTTTATCATATAGTGCTTCCCGTTCATGTACGGAGAAAGTTCGGTGATCTGAGATCCTTGAAGGAGCATCAGTCCCTTGTCGCTCATAAAGATGACGGCCTGATCAATCGGCGTGATGGAAGCAGGGTTGCTGCACACCTCACGCGACAGAGGCTTGGATGAAAGGAACGATCCGTCGGCGGCAGTCTCCATCGCCCATATTCCGTCCTCGGTGAAGACATAGAGCGGGAACTGACCGAACTGACCCTGAGAGAGCGGGGTAGATGCGGTGGCAAGGCCGATGAGTTTTGCCGAGAAGGATTTGTTTCCTGAAATCGGGAAGTAGAACGGGTTATTCATTTCCGACTGATATACCCTTTGCGTATCCCTCTCATATCTGCTTTCCTCGGAAGTGAAGACGCCGAGCGTCACATCGCCCGAAACCTGTCCTGGGCATTCCTCTATCGTCTTTGAAAGTCCCCAGAATGCATAAGAGCAGTTAAGGAAAGGATGTACCTTCATCTCGATGTGGAACACATCTCCGCTTTCATCCCACAGCTCGACCTCCTTGCACCTCGGATCGGGATAGAACACAAGGCCGAATGCTTTGGCATACGAGTTTACCTTGTTGCCGTCGGATGTCACTTCCATTCCGTATGGCTGCATGAGGAATTCGTCCTCGGAAGATCGTGCAAGTACTCTGTAGGTCTTGTCGCTTCCATGTACATTGTAAGCAAACGCCCTGTTGGTGGATGCGTTGTTCACATCTACAATGTTTGTCGACTGAATGAAATGATATCCGGAAGAGAGCACCCTTTCGCTTCCCGTCGCAAGAAGCCTGCCGTTATAGGTCATCAGCGAAGACGGAACGATCTGGGTTCCGCTCTGCTCATAGTCCGGCAACTGCTCCTTTGTCATTCTCTTTTCCTGAGGAAGGATGTCATCTCCCTCATGCATGTCAAAACCTTCCGAAAGTTTCTCGGTACCGCTGGCGGAGAACGAGGCCACCTTGAAGAAAGAGCTCTTGCTGAGGATCTCTTTCTCCAGAGCATCCATGTCGGACATTTCGTTGTTGAAGAAGTTTATGTCAAACACGGAGTGCTGAACGCCCATCTCCTCATTGTTGGTGATAGACCTCAAGGTTAGTCCTGCTATATTGGCATTGACACCTGGATAGCAGATGTCCGAAGAGACGAAGATCGCAACTGAGTCTACAATGTCTTCCCATCCCTCTACATCCCACTTGATGAGATGAGCGGATGCCGTGTATACATTCTGCATGTTTGCCCATACTGTCGTATCAAGGCCGAATGGTGTAAACACATTATAAGACGCATAAATATCCACCCACTTGTCAAAGCCCGCACCCAACAGGATAGGAACCGACTGATAGATGTATGATCCGTCATACAGCTTTACGGCATATCGGGCAAGCATCGGTGCCACAAACAGGCCGTCTCTCGTAAGTTCCTGCACCTTTATGCTTATCAATCCCCAAAGATCGTTCTGAATGGCTAGCAGCTCTTCCGTCTCGTCGTTCGAGATTCCATATCTTATGTCTTCCGCCGCCTTTTGCCAGGCATCCGGATTTATCTCGCTGATAGGAGTGCCGGAAGTGGCGTTTTCCAGCAGGTTAATGTGAACGCTTTTGGCTATCTTGGAATGATTGACGCTGTTGCAGCGGAACTCGATACGCGGCTCGGGAATCTTCGTTCCGAGGTACTTGTACTTTTCTTTGGCATATAGGGCATAGTGCATGCACTCTGATCCCGCGATGATGAGAGTGTTGCCCACTGATGCGACATCCCTGACCGCGACATCCCTTTCAAGAAGCACGATCTCGTTCGGCTTTCCGTCGACATAGTGTCGCACCGAAAGGTCATGGTCATCATCCCTCACAAATACGATGTAGTTCTCCGCACTGTTAGTCTTGTGGATGAAGACCTTCTCCACACCCTTGACATCCGGAATGCCGAGGCTTGCCGTTATGTCCTCTGGCTTCAGCATCGGAGCGATCTCGCCCGAGTCAAGGTATGCATTCAATGACTCCGCACATCCTCCGTCCTCCGTTAATCTGTCGGATGGTGTGCGCGAGATGCCTCTGAGCTGTATTCTTTTAATCTGTGCCATACTTCTTCTTGAATATATTGTAAAACTTCTTTCCCATGAATTCGGTAGTGACCTCGCGGCAGATCCTGTAGGAGCCGTATCCTTCCAGGCATTCGGCAAGCTTGCGGCACAGAGGCGCATAACTGAGGATGTACACGTTGTTGCGTCTGCGCATTCTGTAGGCCTGCCTCATGCCATCGCATGAAGCGACATACACATATCCGTCGCGGTCATCCTGCTGTATGGCGACCGATGCGGTCTCGCCAAGTCCAAGCAGTTCAGCTGCGGCTGAATTGAGAGTGAGGTATGCCGGGTAAATTCTGATCAATGGCTCTGTCCTAGGAGCGCTGGTCAACAGGTCTTTCAACATGATTCAAATATAAAGGCGTATGGGTTAATATGTTCTTTATGTTTACTTCTTCTGAGGCGGCAGCATGATCATCGGGATTCCCGAGCGGTCTATGGCAAGAAGCGCCGCATCCCTCTGCTCCTGGTCGTTGCCTTCAAACTGGTATCCGATGCCGGAACCCTTGCAGAGAGACTCGAGCTCCGCCTTGGTGATCTTCCCGTCGCGGCCATGCCAGACCTTCTTCAGAGGAATCTTCTCCTCGTAAGGGATGCCGTAGTACTTGCAGAACTCCACGATCTGACGTCCTATCTCATGGTTCCTTCCCACGTTCCTTCCCTTGGCTGCAGCCTTCCTCTGAGAGTCGCCCTTTTCAAGATGCCAGTTGGCGGTGACAAGATATGAAGCCTCCACGACCACGACGACATTGCGTCCCTTCAGGTCCTCAAGGAACTTGGCAAGCACCGGCAGTCTATACCTGAAGGTATTGACCACCTTGAAGGCCATGTCAAGCATCGCCACTCCCGAACCGTCAACGTCCGGATCGACCGCTATGATTGTATCATACTTCATTCTTTGTCTCGGTATCATATAATTCCTTGATGAGTTCGTCGGCCCAGAAGATCGCCATCTTGGCGGGATTGGTGGTCCTGTCTATGAGGTTCACCAAGATCAGCAGGGCTGCATAGTTTCTGAAATCGTTCTTATCCATGGCTCGATATGTTTGCCGCATGGCAATCCACAAACCAAGCCAAATATTGCGTAAGTTAGTAAGTATTA
>JAZOPY010000129.1:0-9626 GCA_045655825.1 Candidatus Cryptobacteroides sp.
TTCTGTCTTTCTGCAAAGAAGGATATCGGCGTAAAGCGTCTCATGGAGTTCACAATCCGCGTTGCGGCTTCTCCAGCAGAGCGCCCATGCGTCACTAAGGATGAGAAGACATATGAGTGCAAGCAGGAGGCACCTTGCTCACTCTTTATATATAAGACAGCCGTTGAGCCGCACCTTGGTGAAGTTGCATACTTCAAGGTGATGACAGGAGAGCTCACAGAGGGTATGGACCTCGAGAATCCTGAGACTGGCGACAAGGAGAGAATCACAGCCATCTATGCTGTCGCAGGTAAGAAGAAGGAGAAGGTTACAGACCTCATGGCCGGTGACATCGGATGTACAGTGAAGCTCCGTGCTGCAAAGACAAACGTGACTCTCTGCGCTCCTGGAGCAGACATCGCTTACAAGGAGATCAAGCTTCCTCATTACAAGTATCGTTGCGCTGTAAAGGCTAAGGACGCTAAGGACGAGGAGAAGGTGAGCGAGGCAATGGCTAAGATCGCAGCTGAGGATCCGACATACATCATCGAGTACCACAAGGAGCAGAAGCAGACTATCCTCAAGGGTATGGGTGAGCAGCATGTGAACACACTCAAGTGGAGACTCCAGAACGAGAACAAGCTCGAGATCGAGTTCTCAGCTCCTAAGATTTCATATCGCGAGACTATTACAAAGGTCGCTACTGCAGACTATCGTCACAAGAAACAGTCAGGTGGTGCAGGTCAGTTCGGTGAGGTTCACCTCCTCGTTGCTCCTTATCAGGAGGGTGTGGATCCAGGTAACCGCTTCAAGGTTGATGGAAAAGAGGTTGTCCTCAACATCAAGGGTAAGGAAGAGTTCGACCTTCCATGGGGCGGTAAGCTCGAGTACTACAACTGTATCGTCGGTGGTGCTATCGATGCACGCTTCATGCCTGCTATCCTCAAGGGTATCAACGAGAAGATGAGCGAAGGTCCTCTTACAGGTTCGCTTGCACGTGACATCCGCGTTTACGTTTACGACGGTAAGATGCATCCGGTGGATTCAAACGAAATCTCATTCGTTCTCGCTGCACGTAACGCATTCAAGGAGGCATTCCGCGTAGCTGGTCCTAAGATCATGGAGCCTATCTACAACGTTGAGGTCCTCACTCCATCAGAGTATATGGGTGCATGTATGTCAGATCTCCAGAACCGCCGCGCTCTCATCGAGGGTATGGGTTCGGAGAAGGGCTTCGAGGTCATCAAGGCACGCGTTCCGCTCGCAGAGCTTTACCGCTACTCTACAACTCTCAGCTCACTCTCATCAGGTAGTGCAACATTCACAATGGACTTCGCTGACTATCAGCCGGTACCGGGTGATGTACAGGAGAAGCTCCTGAAGGCTTACCTCGAGGAGGAGAAGGAAGACTAACAGAGTTTTACAAAACTATAAGGATTGAGAGATGTGGCTCCCTGTTTTTGACAGGGAACATATCTCTCTTTTTAAAAATATTATGATGAAAAGATTTATGATGCTGCTAGCAGCACTGATCCTCGTGCTGCCTGCCATGGCAAGGAACTATTCCTATGACAAGGAGATCCTGTATAAGGGGACTCCTGATGCTTACACTGAAAAGATGTGTCGCCTGGATGTGGCCTATGAAGATGGTGCCCAGGGTCGTCCGGTGATCGTCTGGTTCCATAGTGGCGGATTGACAAGCGGATGGAGACATATCCCGGAGGCGCTTCTGCGCGACGGGGCAGTCGTTGTTGGAGTCGGTTATCGCTTTGTGACCGAGGTTTCGCTTTCCGAGACCATAGATGATGCGGCAGCGTCTGTTGCATGGGTGTTCCAGAATATAGAGAAATACGGCGGAGACCTTTCCAAAGTGTATCTTGCCGGCCACTCGGCAGGCGGATATCTGGTGAGCATGCTTGGATTGAACAAGGAATATCTTGCCAAGTATGACATCGATCCAGACAAGCAGATTAAAGCTCTTGTGCCATACAGCGGTCAGGTGATAACCCACTTTGCACAGAGGCAGAAGCAGGGTATTGCAAATCTGACTCCTACAATTGACGAATTTGCACCGCTTTACTTTGTGCGTGGGGATGCGGCTCCGATGCTTGTGATCTCAGGAGACAGGGAAATGGAACTTTTCGGCCGTTATGAGGAGAATGCCTACTTTGTCAGGATGCTTCGCCTTAATGGACATAAGAACGTTACGTTCTACGAAGTGGATGGCTTCGACCATGGCGACATGGCAGAACCAGCCCATCTGCTCCTTCTGAAGTACATGAGGAAAAATTAATGCGTATAAGGCACTGAATGATCATGACAGCTGTTAATACCAAGACTTCTGCCGAGCTGTTTGCAGCAAAAGGGCTGGCAGCAGAAATGAAGAAGGAACTTACTAATGATATTCTTCCGTACTGGATGAATAAGATGTGTGACGCCACAGGTCGATTTCATGGCCGTATAAGTGGCATGGAGACGCTTGATTTGTCGGCTCCTGTCGGAGGAATCATGACGGCACGCATCCTTTGGACATTTGCTTCTGCGTACAGGGTTTTGGGAAGTCCGGAATACCTTGAAATGGCACTCAAGGCAAAGAAGATTCTCATTGAAAACTTCTATGACCCTGAGTTCGGCGGCACTTACTGGTCTTTGAACGCTGACTACACTCCGCTTGATACAAAGAAGCAGATTTATGCCATCGCATTCACGATTTACGCCCTTGCGGAGCTGAACAGGGCGACTGGTGATGCCCAGGCATTGGAGTATGCGGTCAAGCTGTTCCATTCGATTGAGGAACATAGCTTCGATGCAGAAAAAGATGGATATTTCGAGGCATTTACCCGCACATGGGATCCTATCGATGACATGCGTCTGAGTGACAAGGATGCCAATGAGAGCAAGACCATGAACACGCACCTCCATGTGATTGAGGCGTATACATGTCTTTATCGTGTGTGGAAGGATCCTCTTCTTGAGACTCGTCTTCGCGGGCTCATCAACATTTTCGACAAATACATTCTTGACGACAACGGCCACCTCAAGCTTTTCTTTGACAATGACTGGCACTGTGGTTACGACATCTTCTCATACGGCCACGACATCGAGGCTTCATGGCTTCTGCATGAGGCTGCCTTAGTTCTTGGAGACAAGGATATGCTCGCGAGGATTGAGGCACGTATACCTTCCATCGTGGCTGCTGCCGCAGAAGGATTCACTCCGGAAGGAGGAATGAAATATGAGAAGACAGGGGATCATATCGATGGAGACCGACATTGGTGGGTGCAGGCAGAAACCGTTATGGGATACTTCAATTTATGGGAACATTTCGGATCACAGGACGGTATTGAGAATGCCATTCATTGCTGGGAATACATAAAGAATGGATTGATTGACAAGGAAAACGGAGAATGGTTCTGGAGCGTCCGTGCTGACGGCACAGTCAATCGTGTCGACGACAAGGCCGGCTTCTGGAAGTGCCCGTATCACAATGGTCGTATGTGCCTTGAAATCATAGAAAGAACCTCTTAGTTTTATCAAAAAGAAATCGAGTCGGGAATTGACATGAACCGCAGCTTTTGTATAGCTGTTTGTTTTAAAAAAGAGAAAGAATTTAAAGATTTAGAAAAAGTTTATTAAAGAAAAAGAAAAATCTGCATGGGAGGGGTTGCCAGACATGTTTTTATGTTTGAACTTTAATGGAAAATTTTAGAACATGAATAAAGTTGAAACAGGAGAGATTGTCGTTTATCAGCCCGATGAAATTACCCGGCTGGAGGTCAGAGTGGAAGGCGAGACGGTGTGGTTAACACAATTGCAGATGGCAGAGCTATTTGGTAGAGATAGAACTGTAATCACAAAGCACATTCGTAACATATTTATTGAGCAGGAACTTGATGAAGAAAGCAATGTGCAAATTTTGCACTTTGCAAATTCCGACAAACCGGTGAAATTGTTTAGTCTTGATGTGATAATATCCGTTGGTTACAGAGTAAAATCCATTCAGGGAACCAGATTCAGACAGTGGGCAAATTCAGTTATTAAAGAATATTTGGTCAGAGGATACTCGGTAAGTCAGCGACTAATCTCAATCGAACGTCGCCTTGATGATCATGAGCGGAAGATCGACTTCTTTGTGCGGACTTCGTTGCCACCTGTTGAAGGGGTTTTCTATAACGGTCAGATATTCGATGCGTATGTTTTTGTATCTGATTTGATCAAATCAGCTCGTCGCAGAGTGGTACTGGTAGACAATTATGTCGATGAAAGCGTACTGGTGCTGCTGTCAAAGCGTGGTGATGGCGTTTCCGCGGAAATCAGGACAGGCCGTATGCCTCAGCAGTTTCTGCTGGACCTTGAAAGGCACAACAGCCAGTATCCTCCTGTTACGGTTGTTCAGACACAGAACATCCACGACCGTTTCCTTATCGTGGATGATGATGTTTATCATATCGGTGCATCCCTGAAAGATCTAGGAAAAAAGCTGTTTGCTTTTTCCAAAATGTCACTTCCGCCTGAGATGCTGCTATGAACGAAAGATGCCCGGCTCGACCGGGCATCTTTTATCTGATGAAGTTGGTCATGACCGGTTTCTCTTTTACCGGGTCAGGGATGCCGGCTGCACGGCCTGCTTCGATGCATTTGAGCAGCCATGCCATGTTGCGGCCGAGTTCTCTCATCACCTGCATTCCTTCCTCGTCCTGGAGGACCTGCTCAGGAGTGTTGCCGTGTACCATGTTCCAGTATTTTGATGATACAACTGGCATTGACGAGATTGTGAAGTACTTGTTTACCTGGTCGAATGCTGCGGTGGTGCCTCCGCGGCGTGCGCTTACGATGCCTGCTGCCGGTTTGTAACGGAATACCTTGCCCTTGCCATAGAAAGCACGGTCCATGAATGATGTGAGTGCACCAGATAGGGCAGCGTAGTGTACAGGACTTCCGAACACAAAGCCGTCAGCCTGCTCTGCCTTGTCGAGGAACTCGTTAACACAGTCGTCCATGAAGCATCTGAGTGATGGCTTCTCACCGTTTGGACCTCTCTTGATGCACTGTGCGCATCCCAGACATCCAGAGATAGGCTTTACTCCAAGCCAGATGATTTCAGTCTCAATACCTTCAGCGTTGAGTTCCTTTTCAACCTCCTTGAGAGCAGTGTATGTACATCCCTCCTTGTGAGGGCTTCCGTTTACCAAAAGTACTTTCATATTTTCTAAGGTTATATTGTTAATTCAATGTTGGTGTCTCTGGTGCTTTGTTTGTAGGTTGGTGGAGAAATATGAAAATATGTCCACGTTACCTATCCCCTAAATCCCCTTTCTCGGAAAGGGGACTTACCATCGCTCCGCTCAAAGTTTCTAAGGTTATATTGTTATTCAAAGCTTTATGCGAGTTTCTGGGTAAGGTCAATGAAGTCCTCTACACTGAGGCGCTCTGGGCGGAGTTCAAAGACAGGGTCTGCAACAAACTCTGCAAGCTGCTCCTCTGACCAACCGAGGCGGTCAGCCTTGGCGCGGATGAGCGGCTTCAGGGAGTTGCGGAGGGTCTTGCGGCGCTGGTTGAAGCCGGTCTTCACGACGGTCTTGAACAGCGCTTCGTCGCAGCCGAGTTCGGTACGTGAATTGCGGATGAGCCTGATGACAGCCGACTTAACCTTTGGCGGAGGATTGAAAGCACCTTCACCTACAGTAAACAGATATTCGATGTCATACCATGCCTGGAGGAGCACCGAAAGTATGCCGTATGTCTTGGTGCCGGGCTTCTCGGCTATGCGCTCCGCAACTTCCTTCTGGATCATACAGACCACCTGAGGCACCTGCTCCTTGTAGTCAAGCACCTTGAAGAAGATCTGTGATGAGATGTTGTATGGGAAGTTTCCGATGACGCAGAACTGGCCGGGGAAGAATGTCTCCAGCTTTAGCTTCAGGAAGTCGGCTTCGATGAGTTTTCCGTTCACCTGCGGGAAATGCACCAATAGATATTCAACTGATTCTGTATCAATCTCTACCATGCGAAGGTCCACCTCCGGTCTCTGGAGCACATACTGAGTCAGCACTCCCATTCCCGGACCGACCTCCAGAGCCGGCATCGGGTTCGAAGCGTCATGGACGGTCTCCAGGCCTGGGCATGGCACAATAAGCGCATCGGCAATCCTCTGTGCAATAGACAGATCTGTCAAAAAATGCTGGCCAAGGGCCTTCTTTGCTCTAACTTCCATATATAATTTCAGATTTTCCAACTTACAAATATAATAATATTTTACAGATGTCCCCACTGCGCTCTATGTTACATGATGTGTATCCGACGTGAAGCCTCATACAAGACAAAAAATATAAAACATTGATCTGTAGCGACTTCGACGGAAAGTGCGGCGCACTATCGGGCGGTTCCCATCCATATGAATGCCATACCGAGCAGTATCAGGCCGAGATCCACGATCTTGGCTCTCAGGTTGCGCTCCTTGAAGATGAGGGCAGCGCAGGCGAATGAGACGATTACCGAACTGCGGCGTACCAATGAGACAACGGATATCATGGATTCCGGGGTGTTCAGCGATGTGAAGTATGCAAAATCAGCGATGCAGATGAACAGGGATATCAAAGGAATGCTCCATCTCCATGTAAATGGGGTGCTTTGGTGTCGTTTTGGATACCAAAGCAGCCCGCATATGACTGCCATGATGATCATCTGGTAGAAATTGAACCAGCTCTGCACGAACATAGGGCTCAGTGACTTCATTATGAACTTGTCATACAATCCGCTCACCGCTCCCATCAGTACTGCTCCTGCCAGGCACCATATCCATTTATTGCTCTTGAAGTCTATGTCTTCCTTCTTGCCTGCACGGCTCATCAGGAATATCGAGAGTATGGTCAGCAGCACTCCGACCCATTGATACAAGTTCAGGCTTTCCCCGAAAATCAATGTTGCTCCCACAAGCACGAGCACCGGTCTGGTCGCATTGATCGGACCTACTATGCTCAGCGGCAGGTGCTTCAGTCCGAAATATCCGCAGATCCACGATGACAGCACAATAAAGGCCTTCAGCACCACCAGCAGATGCGCCTGCACTTCGTTTTCTGCGCCGGAAGCAGTGTTGAGGAAGGTGCCGGAGAACCAGCCGAAACCTCCGATGTAGTCCAGCAGGAAAGGAGAAAAAATCAATGTCGAGAAGACTGTGTTCAAAAATAACACAGGAAGGACGGCGTTATCGCGTAGAGACGCCTTTTTCGATGTATCATAGAATCCGAGGAATGTCGCGGATACGAATGCCAATACTAACCACATAGGCAAAAGTCAATTTGAGGGTGCAAATGTATTACAATTATTATTTATTTCGTATTTTTGTCAGATTTTATAAATCTCAGTCGGAGCAGACTGATGGATGTAATCGACATTTTCGCACCCCCGCGTAGGGGGAGGGGCCCACGAAGTGGGAGGGGGTCGATGGAATCCACAGTCTGTCCGACTGACGGAAACGAAAAATATAAAACAATACATATATGTACAGAACACACACCTGCGGAGAACTCCGCATTGAAAATGTTGGCCAGACAGTAACACTGGCCGGATGGGTACAGAAGTCAAGAAAGCTTGGCGGCATGACCTTCGTTGACCTCAGAGACCGTTATGGCATCACTCAGCTCGTTGTTGATGCACATGCTGACGCAGAACTCGTGGAGACTGCAAGTGCGCTTGGTCGTGAGTGGGTGATCCAGGTTACAGGCCAGGTAATCGAGCGTCAGAGCAAGAATCCTAAGATGCCTACAGGTGACATCGAGATCAGCCTCAGCGAGATCAAGGTGCTCAACAAGGCAAACACTCCTCCGTTCACAATCGAGGAGGAGAGCGACGGCGGCGAGGAGCTCAGAGCAAAGTACCGCTACCTTGACCTTCGTAGAGGACCTCTCCAGAGAGCACTCAAGATCCGTCACCAGATCGCACACGAGGTGCGCAACTACCTCGATGCTCAGAACTTCCTTGAGATCGAGACTCCATACCTGATCAAGTCTACTCCAGAGGGAGCACGTGACTTCGTGGTTCCGTCACGCATGAACCCGGGTCAGTTCTACGCTCTCCCACAGTCTCCTCAGACATTCAAGCAGCTTCTTATGGTGGCTGGTTACGACCGCTATTTCCAGATCGTTCGCTGCTTCCGTGACGAGGACCTCCGCGCTGACCGTCAGCCTGAGTTCACCCAGATCGACTGCGAGATGTCGTTCGTGGAGCAGGAGGATGTGCTCAACACATTCGAGGGCATGATGAGAACCCTCTTCAAGAACGTACTCAATGTAGAGATCGCAGAGCGCATCCCACGCATGAGCTGGTACGATGCAATGGATCAGTACGGTTCAGACAAACCGGACATCCGTTTCGATATGAAGATCCACGAGATTACTGACCTCGTGAAGGGTTACGGCTTCTCAGTGTTTGATGGCGTAGATTATATCGGTGCAATCAACGTTGAGGGCACAGCAAATTATACACGCAAGCAGATCGACGAGCTCACAGAGTGGGTTAAGAGACCTCAGGTAGGTGCAAAGGGACTCGTTTACATCAAGATCAACGAGGACGGCAGCATCAAGTCTTCAATCGACAAGTTCTACACTCCTGAGCAGCTTCAGACTGTTGCAGATCGCCTCGGCGCAAAGAAGGGCGATATGATGCTCGTGATGTGCGGCGCCAAGAGAAAGACCCAGAACATGCTCGGAGTACTCCGTATCGAGATGGGTAACCGCCTCGGCCTCCGTGATCCGTTCAACTTCGCACCACTTTGGGTGGTGGATTTCCCTCTCGTAGAGTGGGATGACGAGACTCAGCGCTTCTACGCAATGCACCATCCGTTCACAGCTCCTAAGCCTGAGCACCTTGAGCTCTTCTACAGCGACAAGAAAGAAGACCTCGAGAAGGTTTGTGCAAACGCATACGACTTCGTCCTCAACGGAACAGAGCTCGGTGGTGGATCCATCCGTATCCATGAGGCAGCAATGCAGGAGCGCATGTTCGAGGTTCTCGGTATCTCTAAGGAGGATGCAGAGTACAAGTTCGGCTTCATCATCAACGCCTTCAAGTTCGGTGCTCCGCCTCACGGAGGTCTCGCATTCGGCTTCGACCGCGTATGCTCGCTCTTCGGCGGACAGGAGACAATCCGTGACTACATCGCATTCCCTAAGAATAACCAGGGCCGCGACGTGATGATCGATTCTCCTTCATACATCGACCAGGAGCAGATGGACGAGCTCTTCCTCGAGTCAAAGGCAGAAAGAAACAACTAATATAAGGCTATGAAGAAATTTTTATACATCCTTTTGGGTATCCTGACGCTCAACATGGTTTCATGCAAGAAGCCGGAGCCTCAGGTGGTGGACCCAAAGCCAGAGGTGACCATCTCAGAGGGATTGGTGACCGAAAACTCTATAGAATTTTTCCTCAGCGCAACAGAGGCAGATGAGGTGGCGTATTATTTCATGGAGACAACCGACGAGGTCCCTCTTCTCACCGTTGAGAATCTTTTCAAAGGTGAGAATGTGTTCACAGCGAGCGCAGAGCCTGTGTCATTCGTGATGGAGAACCTTAAGCCTGAGACAGAATATACTGTCTATGCGGCCGCTTCCAAGGAAGGAAAGTATTTCAGCGCGATAAAGGAGCTT
>JAZOPY010000130.1:0-4968 GCA_045655825.1 Candidatus Cryptobacteroides sp.
CGGAGTCGTGCTGGAAACTTCATTCCAGTACAACTCATACAGCTCCCGATTCAAGATTTCATACGCCGAACCGATGCATCGTGAAAGTTTCTGGTTCGGAAGATATAGCTATTCCTACGAGCTGACTTTCGTCAAGAGGTAAACCGGTATCCGGCTAGCCACGTCTGACCAGACCGGTCAGAGCTGATATTTCATTGAAGACATTGTCCATGTCCTCCTGGAAATGGAACGAATGGGTGTCGTACTTGTTGTCCTCAAGGGCAATGATTACGGCACCTCTTATTTCATATCCTCGTCCATATAGAATGGTACCGACAGCGTTGTCCGGAAGATCCTTTGCGTATCCCTCCCTGTCTGTATACATTGCCAGCTGATAGCCCTTGAACTTGCATGCCTTCGTAATCCGGGTCAAAGGTTCCGAGAAATGAACGGCATCAAGTCCTTCTGCGCCAATGAGCTGAGCCATCTCACGATAGGACATCATGAAGATATCAGCCTCGACAAAAGACACTATTCCGGAAGGCTGGATTATCATCGCCGTCGGATTGATCTGGGTCTTTGGAGTCACATCGTCAAGATACTTATCAAGGCCATAGCGTAACGCATCATACTTCAGTTTCAGGATTTCATCTTCCGACATGAATGCCGGATCCTGAAGCGTTTCAGCAGCCTCGATCAGAAGATCATATGCCGTATTGAAACCATAGGTCACTGCTACGTCGGCATATGCCTTACCCTTGTCCAGATCAATATTATATCCGTACTTGCCGTTCAGGTACGCATCCGCCAGAATCAATGCGCAGTATCCGCTGCCTTTATTGACGCCTTCCGGCAGATTCCGTTTCAGCTGACCATGAATCTTCTTCTGGTCATCATCGTCAAGCTCATCCCAGCAAGACTCATACTCGAATCCCTGAAGACAGCAGTCCGGAACCCCAAGTTTTCTTCCAACCTCCATCAAGGTCTCATAGTACTCATTGTCACCATCCTGAAGGTATAACAAGGCTATATCGAATATCGGAAGGTAATAGCCATTGGCTATACACTTGTCATATGCCTTGACAGCCTTCTCGGTCTCACCTTCCATTTCATATAGCCAGCCAAGTCGTTCCGTCCAGAGGATCGATTCGCTGAAAATTGCCGATGACTCACGTTCCGCCTCAGCGATAGCTGCAGCTATATCCGCTTCAACTTCTGCCGTGCCAAGGTACAGATTTCTGTTACGCCTGAGCTTGGCAGTGATGCTTCCTTTTTCAATCGCCTGATCAAGAAGTTCCATAGAAAGCTTACGGTCCATCACAAACTTTCCCGCATTCTCATCATACGCCTCACCAAGATAATACATCCTGGAGAGTAGATAGGTAGCGTCAGCAATGCCTGCGTGCGCCGACTCCTCAAATATCTGGAAAGCTGTCTTCAGCGATGTTTCGTCTTTTCGCGTTGCCCAAAGCCACACTCCATATCCATATCTGGCATACGGAGACGTACTGTTCCAGAGTTTCGAGACGAGCGGCATCGGCAACTTCCTGACTGCCACGAAATCATGGAAACGGCTCAGGAACTTCGCGTCCTCAGTTAAGTCAAATGTATCCTCTGCGTACTTCTTGCCCAAGAAGTCCTGAACGGCATCGTCATTCCTCCACCATCCCCTGAACTTCTCATCCCATGAATCCACAACCTCCTTGTATGGCCCAGGCTTGGTATTGGGGTGAATCAACCTGCCGCAGCTGTCATACTCGCCCATCTGCACCCACTCCCACTCCTCATATTCCTTGATGAACCGGACGCTCTCAGACCAGACTCCATAACCGGAGCGTACGCCATGCTCGAAGTGGCCCTCGTATTTGTATTTCTTGGATGTGCCTGCCGCATATTCCATGGTGCCATGTCCGTGGGGACGTCCCTCATCATCCTTCTGGCCTGTATAGGTCTTGCGTGTGATTTTCGACGGGTTTTCAGGTAGTCTCATAGCATAAGATTTTGATCATTACAAATATAATCTTTTTATGGTATAATATACTGTATTACCTTGCGAATATCACGAGATGTAGTCCAATTGGTCTTGAAAAAACTCTACAATTGCTCTACATGTGTTATTTGGTAATAAGTTTTTTAAATAGCGCAATGCATTGACATATAAACTAATAGGAGGTGGAAATTTCGAGGAGTTTCCACCTCTACATTTGTGGTACATTCCTCTACAATGAAGAATTTGCTATATTTGTCGCCTGTTATATAATATATAGGTATGTTCGGACGAAAGAAAGCCAATAAACTCATAGAGGATATCGACAGGTATTTTGACCTGATGGGTCAGTCTGTCGTGGTCTTCAAGGAAGGTGTCAGAAACTATCTTTATTCCAACACCGATGAGTTCAATGCGAACCTTATGCGTATGTCTGCCATCGACTCCGATGCTGCAGTGCTCAGACGTGAGATCGAGAATTCTCTCTACACTCAGACTGCGCTCGTTCGTTCCCGTGCGGACATGATGCGTCTTTTCGAAAAGACAAGACACATCACAGATCTTCTTAACGACAGTCTCTTTCAGTTCGAGATCGAGACCCCTTTCATCCCCTCTGAACTCAATCAGGAATTCATCAAGTTGACGGAGTTCTCCACTTTGGCTGTGGAGTCAGTCATTCCGGCAGCAACTGCATATTTCAGAAATCCAGAACAGGTGCCTGACAAGATCAGCCGCGCCTATTTCTATGAGAAGGAGGCCGTGAAGTATTCACAGACCATCAAGAGGACAGTCTTCCATAACATGCCGTCGCTGAAACTCTCTGAGAAATTCCATCTCAGATATTTCGCCCTGCACATCGAGAACCTTGCGAAAGGTGCTGAAGATGTTGCGGATCAGCTCGCGGTAATGGCAATCAAAAGGACATTGTAAGGATGGGAATCTTCTGCCTCATATTGTTCATGTCAGCTGTGGCTCTTTGGTTCTTTACCAATGAGCAGAGCACTCTTATGGGGGTGTATTCGCCGACCTGTGCAATAAGGAGCAGAGATATGCATCGTGTGGTGATGCTTTTCTTCCTTCCTGCGCTTTTCTTTAGCGGCAGGGGACCGGTGGCACTTTCTCTGTCCCAGCATCTCGGTCAGGTATCCATGGACTGCAGTTCAGTGCTGCTTGTCCTCATGGCATCATTCATAATCCTGCTTGCCCTTAAATTCTTCTCCATCAAGGCTTCTGTGGTCTACGTGTCTGTAGGTGCGCTTGCTGCATGGAACCTTGCATCTGGACATGGACTTGACAGAGGTTTTCTGATCTCATTCCTTGCCGCTCCTGTCATGGCATTCGTGCTTTCCGCTGGTCTGCGCGCCATGCTTCGTGGCATTTTTTCAAGGATACATGTCCACATGATAACCCTCTCGCACTACATGAGGCTTGCGGTTATATTCTGTATAGCGGTAACAGCAGCTGCTGTAGGCTTTAACTGGGGCGGATTCGTGACCGGTGTCGGTCATATGATCGCAGGTGAGGAAGCTGTGGCGTTTGCTGCAGTTGTGGTAACAGCTTTGGTGATGGTTGCGTCCCGCTTCATCGGCCAGTCCGGCAATGAAGATAATTCAACAACATTCTCTGAATTTTCAATCTATTCAGTGGTTTCGGTAGGTCTGTCGGTGGCGGCGACCCTGCTGTTCTTCTCGTTTGACGCTACTGCAGGTCTGATTCATATGGCACCGGTGCCTTTGTCGGTTTCAGCTCTTGTGATGGCTTCTGTCGCCGGTGCGGAAACTGCCCAGAAGTCGCGCATGGTGTCCGATGAATATTATCTCAAGGAGGGTATTTCCATGGTGGCAGCGCCGGCAGGAGCCTTTGGACTGACATATCTCATGATGCATATAAAGGGTGTTGCAGCGGAGGATGGCATGATCAGCTTTGTCGTATTGGCAGTTGCGATCCTTATCATTGTCTTTCTTGCTTTTGCAGATTACGCGAGAGGGCAGCGCAGCCAGAGGGAGGCTACGGACCGAATCCTCTACGCCCAGCGTCAGCAGATATATGAACACAGCCGTGCTCTGAGTGACATGGAACTTAAAGTAGTGATGTCAGAGAACCAGGCCCTGCACAATGCCGTGGAGCAGAAGAGGCAGGAGGTGATGAACGTGGCGCTCAGCATTGTGGAGCAGAAAGAGTTCCTTGAGTCCCTGGATGAAATGGTGAGCCGTCTTGCCAAGACCGACGATCCGAAGGAAAAGGACAAGCTTATCGCCGACCTCAGTTCCTCCCTCAAGCAGAGGCTTTCGTATGACCGTGATGTGGATTCGCAGTATTTCTATGCTCAGGCAGAGACGCTTCACGAGGACTTCAATGCGAAGCTTTCGGAGAATTTCCCTAACATGACCCAGCAGGAAAGACGTCTTGCGACCCTGCTCAGACTGGGATTCTCATCAAAATACATAGCGACCCTCATGAACATAACCCCGAAGAGCGTGGAGATCAGCCGCTACAGGCTCCGCCAGAAGCTCGGCCTCGGCAAAGGGGACAACCTTGTTAATTTTATTAAATCAATATAATCTATGAGAATTAAAAGTTTTTTACCAATCATGGCAGCAGTGATGCTGGCTGGATGTAGTGAGAAAGCAGAAATACCTCAGCTGCAGACTGAGTATACCGTATATGAGGTCGATATGGCCGAGCTTTCCGGATTGTGCTTCAACAAGGATAAGACAGCGCTTCTTGCTTGTGGAGACACTGGTATAGTGAAGGAGATTTCCTTTACAGGAGAGGCAACTGAACTTTGGAAGTCTGGTGCAGATATGGAAGGTATAGCGATCAATCCGTCAAACGGTGATATTTATCTTGCAATTGAAGGCACCCAGAAGATCCATCGTCTTCCTGCTACGACATATAACCAGGAAGTCGAGATGTTCGATGTCAGCAGTGCGTCTGCATTCAAGAACAGCGGAATCGAGGCTGTGGAGTTCTATAAGAGGAATACAGTATTCGTTGGTAGC
>JAZOPY010000131.1:0-29353 GCA_045655825.1 Candidatus Cryptobacteroides sp.
ATGACGTCTGACTGTCATCCTGAACGATAAGTGAAGGATCTATATTCCAAAAATTTAACTATCTTCGTAGAACTAACCGCACAATTATGATAAGCTATACCACAGACCCCCGCATCATCCTGACCCTTGATACAGGAGGTACAAACATGGTTTTCGGAGCCATGCAGAGAGGAGAATTCATTGTAGAGCCTCTTACTCTCCCAGCCTACGCAGACGATCTGGACAAGTGTCTCAGCACAATGGTTGAAGGCTTCAGGACCATCATCGACCAGCTGGACGAGCGTCCTGCAGCGATCAGCTTCGCATTCCCAGGTCCTGCCGACTATCCTAACGGCATCATCGGCGGCCAGCTGCTCAACTTTCCGGCGTTCCGCGAAGGAGTGGCCCTCGGACCATATCTCAAGAAGAAGTTCAGCATGCCTGTATACATCAATAACGACGGAGACCTCTATGCCTACGGTGAGGCCCTCGGCGGCCTTCTTCCGGAAGTGAACGAGATGCTTGACGATTATGGTAACAGGAAGAGATACAGGAACCTTGTGGGATTCACCCTCGGAACAGGCCTCGGTATCGGTGTGGTGGCTAACGGCGAGCTCAATAGAGGCGACAACTCATGCATCGAGATGTTCAGCATTCCTCTTAAAGGCCGTCCTGACGTGATTGCCGAGGAGGGCATCTCCATCAGAGCGGTCAAGAGAATGTACGGCGAACTGAGCGGCAACCCTGATCATGGATTGTCTCCAAAGGACATCTTCGAGATCGCTGAAGGCGTGAAGGAAGGTGACATGGAAGCGGCAAAGGGAGCATTCGCGCAGCTTGGAGCGGCTCTGGGAGACGTCATCGCAATGACAGTATCCATCATCGACGGACTGGTGGTCATCGGAGGCGGACTCTCCGGAGCATACAAATACATAAAGGATTCGATGTTCGAGAGCATCAGAGGCAAGATGAAGCGCCTCAACGGCGAGGAAATCAACAAGCTCGCCAGCAAGGTATATGATCTTGATGACAAGGAAGAGCTCAGACAGTTCCTCAAGGGAGAGCAGCGCCAGCTCAAGATCTACAACAGCGAGATCGAAGTGACATACGACCCGCAGAAGCGCATCGGCGTGGCCCTCTCTAAGATCGGAGCCAACAAGGCCGTCTCACTCGGCGCCTACGCCTTCGCCCTTCACCAGCTCAGTCGATAATAATATTATGAAAAGGTTAATTAAAATTGCCATCATAGTATTAACCGCAATCTCATGCAATAGAGAATTTACTGCAAGAAATCTTGTCCTGTTCCAAAATGGAGTCACCGACACTATTCCATATCGCATTCCTGCAATAGCTGCCATGCACAACGGCGACATCCTCGCCTTGACTGATTACCGCCTTTGCAACATGGATATCGGTTATGGCAGGGTAGATATCCATGGCCGTATTTCCCGTAATGGAGGAAGGGCATGGGGCGAAGAGTTTGCCCTGATCGAAGGTTCGGGAGTGTCCGGTGCGACCGACTGCGGTTTCGGAGATGCCGCTATGGTTGCTGACAGGGAGAGCGGCGATGTGCTTGTGATTATGGTCTGTGGAGAGACTGTCTATTGGCATGAGACCACGACCAGGCAGAACCCGAACAGGATCGCAGTTCTGAGAAGCAGCGACAATGGCAGGACATGGAGCGCATGGGAGGAGATTACTGAGTCAGTCTACACTCTCTTTGATGACTCTGTTCATGGCTGTGTGCAGAGCTGCTTTGTGGGTTCAGGCAAGATACTCCAGAGCAAGCAGATAAAGGTAGGTAGTCACTATCGTATTTATGCAGCGTTATGTGCCCGTCCGAACGGCAACAGAGTTATCTATAGCGATGATTTCGGCCATACATGGTGTGCCCTTGGCGGACCGGACGCCCTTCCTGTTCCGCATGGTGATGAGCCAAAATGCGAGGAACTTCCAGACGGACGCGTTGTCATCAGTTCAAGAGCATGGGGTGGCCGCTACTTCAATATCTATGAATACTCAGATATAGCTTCAGGAGCTGGTTCTTGGGGTGAGGCAGCAGGGTCGGGAAAGAAGGTTAACGGCTGTGCGTCACTCGAAAACGCCTGCAATGGAGAGCTTCTGATTGTCCCTGCAGTCCGCAAAGAAGACCGCAAGAAGGTCCACCTTGCACTTCAGTCAGTTCCACTGGGACCCCAACGAGCCAACGTCGGCATCTATTATAAGGAACTGCCGGAAGACATCGCATCCATCACTCCAGAATCCTTTGCTGCAGACTGGGAGAAGCCATATCAGGTATCTGACACGACTTCCGCATACTCCACAATGCTTCTTCTAAAGAATGGCAACATTGCCTTCTACTACGAGGAATCCCTCACTCTGAATGGCTGGGGCTACGACATGGTCTATAAGGAAATCCCTTTGAAAGTCATCACCAGCGATCGTTACAGATGTAATCGATAACACCCTATCAATCAACACCATACAAAAAGTCCTTGCTCCCTTTTGGCAGCAAGGACTTTTAATAATGCGCTGATACTCTACGAGTTAGCGATTGCAAGTTTTACAGTCCGCGGGCACGGGTGAGGGCTGCAGGGTCCGGATCTGCGCCACGGAAGCGGCGGTAGAGATCCATCGGCTCGTCGCTGCCACCCTTCTCGAGGACATTCTTGCGGAATGACATTGCTGTCTCTGCGTCGAAGATGCCCTTTTCCATGAAGAGTTCGAACGCATCCTTGTCAAGCACCTCTGCCCAGAGGTAGCTGTAGTAACCAGCGCTGTATCCGCCGCAGAAGATGTGGGCGAAGTATGTTGTGCGGTAACGTGGGATGATCTCGTCGATAAGGCCCATCTGAGCGCACGCCTGTGCTTCGAATGTCATAGGGTCAACGCCTTCCATTGACTCAAGCATGTGCCACTTGAGGTCGAGGATTGCAGCTGCTGCGAGCTCAGTTGTCATGAAGCCCTGGTTGAATGTACCTGTAGCGTTGATCTTCTCGATAAGCTCTGCAGGGATGACCTCGCCTGTCTCATAATGACGTGCGTATGTTGCAAGAACCTCAGGCTGGAACGCCCAGTTCTCCATGATCTGCGAAGGAAGCTCAACGAAATCGCGAGCTACAGATGTACCTGCAACGCTCTTGTATGTACACTGGCTCAACAGACCGTGAAGTGCGTGTCCGTACTCATGGAAGAGTGTCTCAACCTGGTCAAGAGTCAGGAGTGACGGCTTGCCGTCAACCGGCTTGGCAAAGTTACCCACGTTTACGATTACAGGACGGATCTCCTTGCCGTCAACGATCTCCTGGTTAACGAAGTTGTTCATCCATGCTCCACCTCTCTTTGTGCTGCGTGGGAAGTAGTCGGTAAGGATGACACCGATGAGTGAACCGTCAGCATCCATCACCTTGAATCCTTCTACGTCAGCGTGGTATGTAGGGATATTCTCGAGCTTCTCATACTTGAGGCCCCAGAGCTTTGTTGTAAGATCGAACACACCCTGACGAACGTTCTCCATCTGGAAGTATGGCTTTGTCTGCTCCTCATCAAGAGCATACTTTGCCACGCGCACCTTCTCTGTATAATAAGCCCAGTCCCAAGCCTCGATCTTCGATCCTGCAGGAAGAAGACCTGCAGCGATGTCAGCATCCATCATTGCCTGCATGTCTGCAATCTCATCCTTAGCCTTCTCTACTGCCGGAGCGATGATGCCTGCAAGGAAGGTATCCACAGTCTCAGGATCACCTGCCATCTTGTCGTGGAGGATCATCTGAGCTGGATTCTCGTAACCGAGGAGGTTTGCCTTCTCGATACGGAGAGCCATCATCTTCATGACGAGGTCCTTGGTGTCGTTCTCATTGCCGTTGTTTCCACGTGAAGCGTATGCCTTGAACATCTTCTCACGAAGAGCGCGGTCTGCAGTCGAAGCCATAGCTCCGCCGTACTCGGAGATCGCTACACCGAACTCCTCAGCGAAAGCATTGTTCTCTGCAAGGAGACGGTTGCCGAATGTGTTCGAGAGTGATGAAAGCTCTGCATTGATCTCACGCATACGTGCCTGAGAAGCCTCGTCAAGAGCGATACCGTTATTCACAAAGCTGTTGTAAAGCTTGGTGAGAGCCATCTTCTGCTCCTGAGTAAGACCAAGATTCTCGATATTCTCGTACAAAGGCTGAACCTTTGCGAAGAATGCTGCATTCATGGTGATGTTGTCAGAATGAGCGGAAAGCAAAGGAAGAACCTGCTCGACGATAGCGTTGAGAGACTCTGTTCCGTCTGTCTCGGAGAGGTTGAAGAGAACGCCTACCACGCGGTCAAGGATCGCGCCTGACTTCTCGTATGCAGCCACAACATTCTCGAATGTAGGAGCCTCAGTATTGGCGATGATTGCATCGATCTCAGCCTGCTGCTGCTCGATACCTGCCTCAACGGCTGGAAGATAATGTCCTTCTTCTACAGCTGAAAAATCAGGAATTCCGTATGGAGTGTCCCACTCTGCAAGAAATGGGTTGGAAGCCTTCTTAGGCGCACATGCAACTGCTGCCATAGTAGCTAATACTAAAAGTGTTTTTTTCATGTTTACGTTTATCTTATTTCTTTGTTATTTGCGTCATACCAAGGAGAACCGTCAGCCTTCTTCACACCGCTAAGGTCTATGAGGGTGAACTGTCTGTCGTTCTCGAACTTTGTGAGAACGCCGGTAAAGGTCACTGTAGCCTCGCCATTGAGTACTGCCTCAGGAATGTCCACGTCAGCCCATTTAGCATAACCGCTTGAGCGGACCTGAAGGAATCTCTGATTGCCGGAAAGGCCTGGCATTTCAAAGAACTGGTTCATGGTGTACGGCTGAGGCTTGATAAGGCTCTTGCGCTCGCCTACTGTCACACCGTCATTCATCACCGCCGCATCGAAGTCGCCGTTGTCGACATGCATCTTGAAGCAGCTCTCCGACATCGCCCATGAGGTGATGTTCCAGTTATGTCCATCCTCCTCATCGAGGAAGAAACGGTTCCAGTTTGACTTCTTGTCCGACTCCTTCACGATGTTAGGATCGATGTAGCCGATAAGGAACACGAGGTTGGAATACTTGCAGCCTTCGATAGTCACAAGAGTACCGAGGTACTTCTCGTCGTAAATCTGGCTTCCTGAGATGGTCACAGGCTTGATGAGTTCCTTCTCATCAGCCATCGCACCCTTGAAGACATGCTGGTCGATGATAGCGGAGTGCTCGAAATACGCTGTCTCATACTCTCCTGTCTCGTCCTTGTAGCCGATCTGGAGCATACCTTCGTAGCTTCCTACAGTAAGGTCAGTACAGTCAACATAGATCCACTGACCCACCTTGTAGTCGTTATAGAGACCGCTCTTTCCGATCTTGATCTCGATACCGCCGGTAGCATCCTGGATATAGAAGCTCTTGTAGATGTTGCCGGTCTGGTCGGAAGTGATGATCTGACCCTTGATGATGCAGTGCTTTGTGATGTCGTATGGCTTGCTGCCATTGTCGACATACATCTGCTTCACCTCTGCGATCGGAGTGAACTTTCCGAAATCATCGTCGGTGTAGATATGCTCCGGCTCCGGATAAGGATATTTTCCCTGAAAACCCACCGGCTGGAACTCCTCACATCCCGCGAAGAGTGCCGCTGCTGCCAATATTGCTATATAAATTCTTTTCATAATATCTGAGTTTGAGGATTGCCACTGGCCTTCAGCCCTCGCAATGACGTATTAAGAATTCCCACACGTCATTGCGAGGAGCGCAGCGACGTGGCAATCTCATTTAGAATCGGAAATAGAGGTTCAACATATAGTTAATTCCCTGCATGTAGAAGTACTTCGAATCGAAGCGGTAGAAACGCTCAGCGCTCTCGCTGTCGATCAGACGGGTCTGCTCGTAACCTCCTGTCTTCACCCACCTGTTGTTGGTGATGTTCTGGACATTGAGAGAGAATCCGAAGTTGTACTTGCGGTCGATGTACCAAGACTTTCCGATGCTTGCATTGAGAAGGAATACAGGCTTGAACTCCTCCTGAGCGGCCATATACTCAACCTCAACAGGGGTGAACACTCCGTCAGGACCATTCACTGCATGGTCAGTTCTGTAACCTGGGTTCATATCGAGATATGACTTCGCAAAGTACTGAGCGTCGATCTCGAAGAACCAGTATGAGTTTGTGCGGTAGTTAAGACCGAGGTCAGCCGCAAGCTGAGGAGTCGAAGGCACATAGTGCTTCTGCTCCTTCTCGACGATATAGTTTCCGTCAGCATCTGTCTCGTATGTCACAGCGCCGAAGTCGTCAATATACTTCTTGTAGATCGGATGGCTTGCCCAGTAAGGAACAGGAGCATTGTCATGCACAATCTCTGCGCTGTTGTCCACAGTCTGGGTCATGCGCGGAGTCGAAGTGTAGATGTACTCACCCCAGCTGAGAGCTCCCTCGACAGAGAGGCCCTGCACCGGAAGAGGAACCTTGAATCCGAGCTCGATACCCATGTGACGCTGGTCGATGCCGCTCATCGCGAAGTTTGTGAACGAGTTCTGCGAGTCATCGTAGAAGCTCATCATATCGGTCTGATCCATGATCTTGGTATAGAAACCTGTCACGCGGACATTGTAGCCGTTGCTGCTGTACTGATAGTTGAGGTCGCTTGAGAAAGTCTTCATTGTCTCGAGGTTCGGCACGAGAGAGTTTCTTGTACGAGGAGAGATGAATGACTGCGCAAATGTAGGCGCATCATTGAAATAGCCGACATTCGCATAGAATCTGTGACCTCCGATGATGTGATACTGAAGACCAACCTTAGCAGAGTAAGTAAAGAAATCTGAAACAGCTGACTTGCCCTTTGAAGTGATCGGAACAAGTTCGCCGTTCACAGTCTCATAAGAAGTAAGGCTCTTGCCGTCAACCATGAACTCGGTTCCGTCATCGTTAAGACCTGGGAAGAGACCTTTTCTCACGAGTCCCTCTCTCCAGAACTTCTCATAACCTGCCTGAAGGGCTACATTTGCCTTGAAGGCACCGAGATCAAAGTCACCGTTTGCCCATACGCTTGCCTTGCGGACATTTGCGTAGTAGTCATAGCCGTACTTGTCACCCTGCTGAAGGATCTGAGCCTGTCCATTAGCCAGATAATAATCCAGGTCGTTCTGGACCATCGCCTGGTTGGAAGCGAAGTCACGCTCTGCAAACTGGTCAATGTTCACATAGTAGTTACCGCCGAGAAGATCGTCAAGAAGCTTATAGTACTCAGTGCGGTTCCACTTGTAGTTGATGCCTCCTGTGAGTGTGAACCACTTTGCGGCATTCCACTTCACATTACCACCGACATTGATGTCGTTCTGGTCAACACGGCGCTCTTCAAGCACATACTTTGAGCGCGCAACTCCGTTGGCGTCAAGGTTGTTCCAGTTCACGTTATAGAGTCTGTCCCAGTTGAGGTGTGCATACTCAGGAATATTCTCCTCCCATGCATACTGAGCCCAGGCAGCCTTCTCACCGTTCTGGCGGCCGTAGTCAGGATCATCCATCCAGTAGTAGCTTGGAAGGTTGCGGTAGTAGTCCGGACGTGGATCCGGTGCGTCGTACCAGTCCATGGCAGTATAGCCGTTCTTACCTGTTCTCCAGAGGAGTGTTGCCGAAGCCTCAAGGTTGTCTGATGGAGTAGCTGTATACTTGAGGATGGTGATAGGCTCGAATGTCTTGCGGACACGCGCATTACGCACCCTGCCGTTCTGATAACCCCAGTTGGAGTTATACATGTTGTCACCCATCATATCGTAAACCTCCTGAGTGGAAGCGTTCTGTGCGCCTCTCTGACCAGGGGCTGCGAATGTCACCAGACCGATGCGGTGAATGTCGTTGAACTTCTTCTCAACACCGGCATAATATGCGAAGTTGCGGTAGAACACACCCTTCACCCAGTCGTTGCCTCCGATACGTGCAGACACATTGAATGCGTATGACCAACCGTTGTCAAGCTCGCCTGAAGCGTATGTCGCCATAAGGCGGAGGCGGTAGAGGGCGCTGTTTGTAAGCGCGCTGAATCTCCAGCCTGTACGTACGCTTGAAGGCATCGCATGGATGTTGGTGACACCGTTGTATCCGCCGTAGCCATAGTCAGAAACCTCGTTACCTACGGTTGTCTCCTTACTTCTCATGGCCTCGTTGAGACCGCTCCAGAGAGAGAATGGAGAATAGCCTGTAATAGCGTCGTTCATTCTGATGCCGCTGAGGTAAACATCTTGAGACTCAGAAGTATAACCTCTGTTCTTGAAACGGATGTTGCTGAATCCGAAGCTTGCGATGTTGGTGAATGGGTCGTTTGAGCCGAAAAGGATAGATGGAGAATCTTCAAAGCCAGAGTCGTCCATGTCGAACTCTGCGAAGTTTGAATCATCTACCTCGGTAACGACCTGCTCGATGATCATACCCACGAAAATGAGGTCCTTCACATAACCTTCGATGGTCACGTTCACGTTAGCATCCAGGAAGCCCGGAGCCACGACCTTCATGTCGTACATGCCGTTGGGAAGGTTCTCCATGAGGAACTTTCCGTCTGCGTCCGATGTTGCAGAGGCAACTTTTTCACCACCCTGCGAAAGGGTCAGCTCGGCGCCGGCAATCGGCGCTCTGCCGGCACGGTTCACTACCGTACCTTTCACGCCACCCCAGTCGCTCTGAGCGAAAAGGGCGGTAGCGCAAAGCACTGCTGCAATTGTCAATAATAGTTTCTTTATCATATTTTTACTGTTGTGGAGATTGCCACGTCATCCTTCGGATTCCTCGCAATGACGTAGAATTACTATCAGTCGGTCATTCTGAAATGCCTGATTACGTAATCGCGATCAAATGGCACACACGTCATTGCGAGGAGCGCAGCGACGTGGCAATCTCATTCACTATTTAGTTATCACTATATAAGTCGGATAGTGGTCACTGTAGCCTCCGATGAACGCTCCGTTGGAGAATGTACGGAACGGAGTGCCCTTGTACTGTCCCTTCTGATTGGTCAGGAAGTCAGGGTTGAAAATTCTTCCGTAATATCCCTTCTTGTGAAGCTGGAGAAGGCCGAATGTACCCTCTGCAGGATTTGCAAGAGCATTGTTCACAAGGAGAAGGTCATAGATGCTCCACACACCCTGGTACGCAAGCGAGCCGAATCCGGCCTTGAGCATGGATATGAACGGAGAGAAGAAGTCTGTGTCTGTCACATCCTCCTTGAGTTCCCTTCCATGGAGATACTCCGCCATAGACGGGTCTGTAGGGTTATCGTTCATATCGCCCATGCACACGATCTTGATGCCAGGATACTTCTCCTGCATCATCATGGCATGGTTGTACATGATCTCACCGCCGCGGTCGCGGAGCTGGTTGCCGCCCTTCTTTCCGCCTGAGCGTGAAGGAAGATGCGCAACATAGATTGCGAAATGCTCGCCGTCGATAAGGCCATGAACCATGAGGATGTCACGTGTCCTGAAGTAGTCACGCTCCTCCTGAGACTGGATCCAGTCGATCGAGCTGCCCTCGAATGTGAACGGAATGGACTCGCTGTCAAGGAAGGTGAACACCTCCGGCTTGTAAAGCAGGGCCACGTCCACACCACGACGGTCAGGTCCGTCATAATGGATGATCTGATAGTTAGCCTCTGCGATCTGAGGTTCCATAACCAGGTCCTCAAGCACAAGACGGTTCTCGATCTCGGAAACTCCAAGAATGGCATGCCATACGCCGTTTTCCTCCTTCATCGACTTGATGACCTTGGCCATGTTCTGAAGTTTCTTCTGATACTTTGCCTCAGTCCACTGGTTCTTTCCTTCAGGAAGAAACTCCTCGTCATTCTTTGCAGGGTCATTGTATATGTCAAACAGATTCTCAAGGTTGTAGAATCCGATCACATAGTTCTTCGAACCCTTTTTCTGCGCATCAGCTCCAGTGCAGAAAAGCGCCAGAGCGGCAAATACGATTAATATTTTTCTCATGTTTTTCATCATTACCACCAAACTGATGAATTATCCGGATCCGCAGCCTCAATCTTTGCAGCCTGGTCCTCACCGATTTTCGCCGGAAGGTTGACAAAGAAGTCAAGGCCTGTCATTTCCTCAAGTTCATCGATCGAGAACGAGTGAGACTTTGTAGGACTTCCTTTATACGGAGCGTGGTCATAATAGAATCCTATTGCATTCCATTGTCCCAGAGTCGAAGCCTTGCTGTACTTGAGCACCGCCTTGAAGTAAGCTGTCGGCACTGTCATACTCTGGCCATAAGAGTCCTTTGTGAACTCATTTGCACCATCAACCACACATCCGGTCACCACATATGTCGTATCGGAAGTATTGGCCCAACCATTAATCTTCAACTCCAGGTCCGCCCATCCCTGCTGATTCAGCTGCGGCTCCTGTGGAGTCATATTCGTTCCGTAGAATGTCTGGGCATTGGCCTCATAGCAGCATTGACGGTCGTTCGAAGGAACCTGATGTCCTCGGTCATAATCTCCGCCATATCCACCGAACGGCGCAGACGAATCATTTCCAAGAAGCGGATCAAGCGCCCATTCTCCTGTACGTCCGACACTTCCGTTTGTGTAGAGCTTGCAGAGTGGGTAGGCCACCCAAAGCGCCACGCGATCCTTCTGGCTCCATCCGAACGAATAGTTACGGTATGTCTTGCCGTTCATCTTGAAGTGATGGGCATAATATCCCAGATTCGGATCATCCATAGCCGGCAACTCAAGCCATCCAGTTGCAGAAAGGTCTGCATTTCCGGAGCCATTATCACCGGAACCGTTGTCTCCGGATCCGCCGCCCTGGCCCTGGTCAGGATCATCCTCCGGATGCCTGCCGGAGCCGAGCTGCTTGAGTTCGCAGAATACCGACTTCGAACCGTTATCGAGATAGATCTTCAGGCTTCTGTCCTGCTCGCCGGCATTGACATCATACGAAAGAATGACGTTGCTCTTGTTACCTGTTCCCGATGTCACACTGAGCCTTGCCCAGTCCACCTCGCCCTGCTCGGATGTCAGGGCCAGCGTCCAGTCGCCGCTGCATTTTACATTCACGAACTGCTGACCCTTGCCGGAAGCGACTGTATTGGTCTTTATCGACAGCGCCAAAACCTCCTCGTTCTGCACTGAAGGCTTGTCGCAAGAAGTCAGCATAAGGCCGCAGGCAGCCATCACGGCTGCTGCGACCTTGAATATTGATCTGAATTTCATCTTTTATTTAGAATGCCTTAAGACCTACGAAGAGAGCTCGTCCGTTGTTCGGATCGAGGGTCTCAACCTTGATGTCTGTTGTTCCAGCAGGAACCTCTACCTCATAATAGTCAGAATCTGCAACGTTAAGAGCAGTATAAGGAGCATTACCTGTCGCGCCGACATTGGCCGCAGGGTTGATTGTTGTGATTTCAGTTCCACCTGCAGAGAACTTAACCTGTGCCTTCTTGCCCTTCCATGCGACACAGTAGAAACCAAGCTTGGTAGTTCCAGACGGAACGTGGAGTGTTGCATCACCAACCTTTGAACCTGTACCAAGTTTAAGAAGATTCTTTACTGAAACTCCATTCACTGTTGCAGTCTGGGTATTTGTTCCTGTAGATGTGTTATCGTATGCATTTGTTCCAAGAGTCCATGTGATGTTAGGCTCATACTGACCCTCGCCACCTGCAGGAGGAGTTACAGGATCCTCGCCACCTTCGTCACCACCACCTGTTGGAGGAGTCACCTCAGTACCGTCGAAACGTGTACCAGTGAGACCTGCAAAGTCAGAATTCTGAGCGAAGATGATCTGCATGTTGCCGTTGTTGATAGAAGAGATACCCTTGATTGTACCTGAACCCTGAGGAACTGTCTGAGTACCATAAGTAGCATACTTAGATGAGAATACAACGAACTTGTTGCCGTTTGCATCCTCCATGTTGATGCTTGTGTGAGCACCACCCATCACGAATGTCTTGCTGAGGTCCGCATCAGCGACCTGAACACCCTCGATAGCGATATACTGACCCTCGTACTTGTTTGCGAGATAGTCAGCCATTGTAACTGTCTTAGGAGTAACAGTGTTGCCTGAAGAAATCTTTGTGATCTTGTCAAGAGCAAGACCGCTCACCTGTACAGCACCGTTGTACTCACCTACAGAAACGCCTGAAACATCAACTCTAACCTTGTCACCGAATGCAAAAGTGTGGTTTGCCGCAAGGTAGAACTGAAGACCAGCTGTCTCGTCCTGGATGTACATACCCTTCTTTGAAGTGAGGTTGTTGAGATCCATGTTAGAGATCACGATACCCTCGATTGCAGAACCGCCGTTTGCAAGGAACTCTGCGATGGTTACAACTGAACCGTCACCTGCTGGAGGAGTAGGAGTCTCACCGCCTTCGTTTCCACCGCCGGTTGCACCAGCGTTGAAGTCCTTCTCAACCGCTGCTGAGAAATCTACAGTTGCACCACCCTCTGAAGCGACAAGCTTCATGTCATCAAGACGGTATGAACTTGCTGCATCAACCTGCATACAGATCGAAAGGTTCTCAGTACCTGCAGGAACGGTGAAGTTTGCAGTAGCCACATTCCATCTTCCGTCTGCTGTACCAGCGAATGTGTAGTCAGTAAGCTCAACCCACTTTGTACCGTCGTTACTGAGGTAAATGTGGTACTCACTGTTTGTAAATGTGCTTCCGAGAGTCTGAGAATACTTCTCAGTACCGAATGTAAGGGTAAGGCCTGTTGCACCGCCAAGAGCGATGTTCTTTGTTGCGAAATAAGGATAGTCCTTACCGAAGAAGATGTTGTTCATACCCGAACCATCATAGTCTGAATATGAACCGTTTGAGTTAGAGTTGTT
The DNA here is from genome assembly GCA_045655825.1 of Candidatus Cryptobacteroides sp. GTDB lineage: Bacteria > Bacteroidota > Bacteroidia > Bacteroidales > UBA932 > Cryptobacteroides. Next base: position 12,818 of record JAZOPY010000131.1, read on the forward strand.
TCTTACTGTAACGTTCTTTGAAGCGTATGTCACGTTTGCAGCACCTGTACCTGCAGCGTTCTTCCATGCATCCGAGCTGTCAAGGAATGGCCATCCGTTAGCGCCCTGGACTGCTGCTGACTTATCGTAGTTGTTGCTGTAGATTGCAGTTGCATCGGAAGAACCGCCGCCCTGGTTTCCACCACCTGTGTTACCTGCTGCGAAATCCATTTCGACACCCTTAGAGAAGTCTACTGCTGCACCACCCTCTGACATCACAAGTTTCATGTCATCCATACGGTATGAGCTTGCTACAGTCACCTGCATGCAGATAGAGAGGTTCCCAGTGCCCTCTGGAACGGTAAAGTTCGCTGTTGCGATGTTCCAGCGGCCCTCTGTTGTACCACCTGCAATTGTGTAGTCTGTGAGCTCTACCCATTTAGCACCATCGTTGCTGAGGAAGATCTTGTACTCTGAGTTTGTGAACACGCTTCCGTTGTCCTGTGAATATTTCTCAGTACCGAAAGTAAGAGTAAGACCTGTAGCGCCGTTAAGAGCGATGTTGTTTGTCGAGAAATATGCAGCAGAACCGAAGAACATGTTGTTCTTGCCTGAACCTGCATAGTCTGAATAGTTGCTGTCAGATGTTGAGTTTGCGCGTGCAGACATACCCTGGAATGAATATGTAACATTTGCCGCACCTGTTCCTGTAGCATTCTTCCAGCCCTCAAACTGATCAAGATATGGCCAGCTGCCGTTGCTGCTGCCGTAGGTCTTGGTCGCCTCTTCCTTGTCGAAGTCATTTGAGTAAACAATAAGAGCCTCTACTGATCCGCCAGGACCTGCCTGATACACTGTCAGATACTTGCTCTTCATGCCGATTGTGAACTTGAGGCTAGCGTCACGGTCCATGCCTGTGTTCTCAAGAACAGTCACTGTAACTGTCTGAGGCTCAGCCGAAGCCGCACCTGACTCTGGTGATACCACCACCCAGTCAGCCTCAGTTTCAACCTTCCAGTCACGTGTAGCAGTCACAGCGAGAGTCTGCTCGCCGCCTGCCACTTCAAATGTCATCTCGTTCTTGTCGATAGAGATGTCCGGAGTACCGAGGTTCTGCTCCTCCTTCTGGCATGCAGCAAGTACTGCTACAGCAGAAAATACTCCAAGAAATAAATTTCTGAGTTTCATGCTTTTGCTTTATTAAATATTTATAATTCTGTCTTAAGTCTTAATCCGCAAAGATACTTATCAATCAGCACTTTTGCAATAGCATGAAACTAACAAAAAACGGCCCCCGAAGGAGCCGCTTTCAATATTTATTTCAATTTATAAAGGTTCGTAAATAACCTTGATTGCTTTTACATACGCACGGTGGTTTTTGTCTGTACCGCTTGCTGTAAACTTCACATTTGTAGCATCACCTGTCCATGTGCGGACCTCACCTTCGGCTGAAAGTTCACCGCTGTCTGGCGTGAGCGTACATTGGTTTGCCGCAAATGTAATCTCAACAGATGTGATTCTGAATTTGGTTTCAACATATTCCGTGTGCTCGTTTGACATGACATCAAGAGTCGATCCGTTCTGAAACATATGCACCGACTGATCATCAGTCTTATACGTCGGCGATGTTGAAGAAGAGCCTATTCTGAAGCGGAATGCGATGTCATCATTAATCCAGAACTTTTCATTGTCAATGTAATCATAGTTGTTTGGCCAACCATAATCAGCCATCACAACTTCAGCAACCAAAGCATTCGGATTTGGCTCTGGAGTCGGTTCTGGCTCTGGTTCTGGCTCTGGTTCTGGCTCCGGTTCTGGTTCCGGCTGAGGAACGAGCGGCTCCTTCTCGCCTGGCTTGCTGCCTGACTCCATTACCCATACCTTAAGATTAGCCTTGTCGAAGTATACGTCGTAGCTTCCTTCAGGTGCATTAACTGCGATGTTCTCACCACCGATCTGGACTGTGATCTCAGCATTCGCATACTGATCAATATTCTTCTCAGGGTACGCAAAACCGTTCCAAGTACCAGTCTCGACGATCTTGAGCTCAATTCTGTTGTAGTCGCCGCCGTAGCATGTAGAGTTCCACACGAAAGGTACGTTCTTGGCAACATAGAGGTCACCCTCCTTAGTCATGAGACCGATTTCTGCGTTGTTCACCCATGCGTTTTCAGCGATTGTACCTATCACCGTGTATGTGATCTCGGCTGGGGTCTCAGGAATGACAGGCTCCTTCTCACCTGGCTTGAAGCCCTGTTCCATCACGTAAACCTCGAGGTTCTCGAAGCTGAAGTATACGTCGTATGTGCCGGCCTCGCCGTCAAGCTTGATGTCGGCTGCGTCACCGCCAAGGTTTGCCTTAGAGTACTCTGCCGTAACGACAGACACCTTACCGTTTACATAGCCGCGCTCCGAACCTGGAGCTACACCGATATTGGTCGCGTCTGCCCAGCTCTGGTTTGCGCGGATCTTGAATGTGAGCTCTGTGAACTGTGCACCCTTCGCAACGATCCATTCGCCTTCCTTGGTCATTGGAACGTCTGTATTCCACTGGTTGTCAACGAAGCAGCCCATCATACTCCACTGATTCTCAACTGGAGCCGGCTCTACAGCCTCTGAAGGAAGCTTGCCCTCTGACATCACATAGAATGTTGCGAGATCTGCAGCGAGATAGATATCATACTTGCCGGCCTCTGTAACCTTGATGTTCGATCCGCCTGCTGGCTGTATTGTATTAGGCTCTACAAGACCGTTACCACCGATCTCTGTACCTGCTGGTGGCCATGCACCGCCCTTGAGGAACTTAAACTCATCGTTTGCTGCAAGCTCGAGACCATAGAACACGAAATACTCTTCGTCAAGAACTGACAGATAGAGATCCGACCCCGCATTCCATTCATTGAACGAACCTACGAGAGCCCACTCAGACTGCTGGAGCTGAGGCTCATCGTTTCCGCCTGGATCCTGTGACTCACCTGCCGCCTGAGCAACCTTTACAGTCTTTGTAAGGGTTCCAGCCTTTACTGTCACTGTTGCCTCACGTGGTTCAGTGGTCTCGTTATCCTCTGCTGTGACCTTTACTGTCACAGCCTTCTCTGAAGCAGCACCGCTTGCTGGATCCAAAGAAACCCAGTCAGCGTCAGCCGTTGCTACCCAGTTCTGATTTGATGTTACATTAAATGAAGCCTCACCTGCTGTCGCAGCAACCTCTACGGTCGCCTTGTCAACATCGAGCTTCGGATCTACAACAGGCTCTTCCGTCCTGTTACAAGCAACGGATGCTGCCAAAGCAAGCATACCGATAAGCAAATGTTTGATTTTCATAATCTATATTTTCGGTTAATTTTTCTAACGCAGTAGACAAAGATACACTTTAAAATCTATCTGAACAAACTGAAGCTACAACGAGTCTATGAACTCCTGAGCCGGAGAAGCTTTTCCACGTTCTGCCTTGAACTCATATATCGTGAACGGTCCGGTATAACCTTCATCATTCTCAGCCATTCCGAGGAATGCCACTATCTGGTCATAATGCACGACCGCAAAGCCCTGGGTCTTGTCATCATCAGATTTATAATCGAGCTCTATGAGGATGTCATCCCTTTCCGCCCAGCTGAGGAACTCACCATAGGTGAAAGTGGTCCTCCAGTGCGCTGCTTCAGCATTTGGAACAATCGTATAAGGTACCATGACCATTCCCTTGCACTTGCTGAACTGCACCGGATCAAGCTCCGCGAGCTCTGTTCCGTCATAATACTTGTCTATGACGAATGACACTGCAGCATCGCTCTCTATCAGAATCGTCGTACGGAAGATCTCGCTCTTGAAAGGCTTTCTCAAAGCGATCTTGCCGGTGGTCATGTTTACGGTAGCGGCAACTATTATATATTCACTATCCTCCTCAAGACCGGTGAAAGTCCATTTCTGCTTACCCAGAGCAGCACCCATATCCTCAAGATACTCCTTGCGGGTACAATTGAAGAACTCGGCGCCATAATCTATCCTCTCGTCTATGAAACGGCAGATCGCCTCATCTTCAGAGCCTTCCGAAACGATGTATTTCTCAAGCAGGGCCATTGACATGCAGTCATAGAAATAGTGCAGGCCTAATTTTGGGGTAATGTTGACGGTCACCTTATTGTGAAGAATATCAGACAGGGCAAAGGTCATTTCCTGGGCACGAGGATTTCCGCCTTCGGCAAGGGTGACGAACTCCGCTTTTGTCAAGCCGGTAGTAGGTGCCTCATCCCAGCCGAAACACAAAACGACATATTCCGTCGAAGGGCTCAAAGACGATATCGGTTCCAGTTCGACCGCCTCACCAGCATACAGCACGTCCTCCATCGCATCCCATTGCTGATAGGTTGCCACAAGCTCGTACATTATGTCCTGATCCGACTCGAACTGTTCAAGCTGAGCCTTAGGTTGTATAGCACAGATGAACTGATCGGCATTTGACGGGGTCACCGTACCGATTACCGAGCAATATGTAGTCTCCCTGATTTCGATATCGAATGTGATTGAAGACTCCACGACCTTCTTTGTCTTGAAGTTGACCACTGTAGCTTTGGAGTTCACGAAGAAGTTCTCGTCGATTCCGACTGCATACGCAATATACTCGGTATCGTCGGTCAGATCGTCAAAGACCAGTTCTCCCTTACCCACACTGCCGAGATTGGTAACCATCTCCTCGGGTGTTCTTCCCATTGTTACATAATAGTCCACCAGAGCCTGAGCGTGATTGGAGAAGGCCACTTCTCCACCTCCCCACTGCTCGTACTGCTCCTTTGAAAATACATTCATAAAGAACACAGCCTTGTCATCACTTGCCTGAACCTTCACGGTTGCCTTGGTCAATCCGATGTCCGCAACATCAATTTCAAATGACAGATCGGTCTGCTGAATCTCCGGCGTGGTAAACTCCTTCTTGGTCACGCCTGTGGTAAAATACCCCTCATAATCAAGACCGTAAGCATAAAGATAGTACGACTCGCCTGGCATCAGACCTTCCTCGTCTGCCTCGAAAGGTCCCTTCTTCAGAAATCCTTCCAGCCACTGAGCCAGGTCTTTCCCTTCTTCGATCGCCTTCTGTGTAAACCACTCAAGGTCATCATCCTGGTATTTGTATTCATCTTCGTATGAATCAAAATCCGCCTTCGGAACAAGCATTACCACATAAGACATCTGGTCATCCTTCGGCACAACCGAAAAATGACATGACGTTGCTGTAATATCCGACACCGCCAACACAAAATCAGCAACAGGTCCCTGTGGCACGTCCGGCTCCTCCTGCTGTGGCTTCTCACAACCCCACAACAAGACCGCTACGAGTATCCATACGAAAACTTTATGTATCCCGTTCATGTGTTTTCCTCCTTTTGCATAATAATGAGCAAATGTACACAATTTCCCATACATGTCATACCTGTCCACAAGAATCCACACAAGAATGCACACGAAAGCCCCCTGACCCCGATCACCCAACAAATTGTCTACCAGCAATTTACGTGATTAAGGGTCGGTTATTTTTCCGACCCTAAAACACCTAAAATGTTCAATATCAATAAATTACGCGGTTACCTATTTCAGATTGCTCGCGACGAAAGGTTTTCACCCGGATTTCTTGCGTCGCGGGTCGGTGTGGATGCTTTGGAGCAGGCGACCTGCACCTTAATGTACCCCATGACCAATCTGCACCACTTCCACCAGCCAACACGCACCATGACCCGAAATAAAATCAGGCGACCCAAAGGCCGCCTGAAGAATGTATATGTAATTTCAGATTACTCAGCGTAAACTGTAAGGCTGTCCATACGAACCTGACCACCTGTCAAAGAGTTGATTACGTATGAATCCGCAGGTGCTGCCAATTCAACGGTCACAACAGAACCGCTAACTGTAACAGTACCAGATGTAATTGAGCTCTTCAGAGCTGTTGCATAAGAACTGCTGTTGCAAGCAAACTCAATCTTAGTCATTCCAGAATACTCAACTGTAATCTTCGATGACTTGTAGAAACGAGCCGGTGCCGCATAGTCAGCAACATTACTTGTAGAAGCGCCCTTGTCGTTGATAAGCTTAACACCATTCTCCTCCCATACCTGCTGGTTTGAGTTGAATACAGTTCTGTTTGCCTTATTTGAGAATGACAATGTTGCTGAACCCTCTGGAGCCTCGACAACAACGTCAGTATGCTCTACGATAACACATCCCTGTGCCATCTGAGGCTTCTCGTTATAGAGAGTTCTCTTACCCTTCACTGTGATGAGGTCACCCTTTGTAAGAGTGTTTGCAGGGTCTGTAATGCCCTCGCATGAAAGACGATATGCAAGGATCTCACCTGTCTCGTCAGAGATGTAGATAGAGATGTTCTTATAATACGAATCGTATGCCTGATAGATACCGCTGATAGTACCTGAAACCTGGTACTCGATGCTGTTATCTGTTGCTGCATTGAACTCAGCTGCTGTAACCACCTTTGGTCCCTCTGGCACTACCGGTTCCTCAACCGGATTCTCAGCCTTTACGAGAGTAGGGAGGATGCTTGGAGTCTCGTATCCGCCGTCAACAAGTACCCAGTTGTTGTCTGCTGCCGAGTAAGTGATGTCATAGTAATATGCTGCATTGTAGATTGAGCATGCCTCGCCATAACCTGTCTCTACGCACCAAAGATAGAATGCATATGTGTCGTCAGTTGGGAGAACATCTGTAACTGTAATGTTACCGGTCTCGTCTGTCTGGCCGAGGTAACGGCCGTATGAATCCTGGATTGTATAGTATGACCAGTCTGGATCGTAAGTGAGAGTGAAGATGTTCTTCTCAGTACTTGCACCGCTGATCACATTACCTGCAGGAAGAGTACCAGTAGTAACGCCTTCTGCAAGAGGTGCCATTACCTTCTCACCATTGAAGAACCAGTACTCACCGTTCTCGATAGCACCTGAAGGGCCATCACCGCCACCAAGGTTATCAAACATGATCTCGTAAGGCTCCTCTACAGCCATGAATGGAAGTGGAGTTGCATCGCCGAGAACATTCTCCATACTTAAATAAACCACGCTCTCAGAAAGCTCTGAATATGGATATGCAACAGGATCCATGAACTCGTCAAACTCAACATCATACTGAGTGAAGATGATGTTACCTGACTTGGCGTCAGTCTTCTCAATCTCGTAAGCACCGTACATGTAGCATGCGAAGCCGCTGCCGTCCATTGCAGGGAGAGCGATTACCATCGCATCCTCCTCATAAAGACCGAGGTCAACGAGAACGTATGTATCCATTGCCTGAAGAAGCCACTGCTTGCCGTCAAGAGTGTACTCTGGCTCTGGCTGCTCACCTGGCTTGAGACCTGGAGTCATCACGTAAAGCTCGAGCTTTTCGTAGCTGAAATATACGTCGTATGTGCCTGCTGCACCATTGAGCTTGATGTCAGCCGCGTCACCGCCGAGGTTTGCCTTAGCATATTCTGCTGTAACTACAGCTACCTTAGTATTGATTTCGCCCTTTGCAGAACCTGGAGCGACACCGATGTTGGTAGCGTCTGCCCAGCTCTCGTTTGCGCGGATCTTGAATGTAAGCTCTGTGAACTGTGCACCCTTGGCAACGAGCCACTCGCCTTCCTTGGTCATAGGAACATCCTTAGACCACTGATTGTCCACGAAGCAACCCATCATACCCCATGTCTTCTCAACCGGAGCTGGCTCTACAGCCTCTGAAGGAAGCTTGCCCTCTGACATTACATAGAACTTGCTGAGGTCTGCAGTAAGGTATATGTCATACTTGCCTGCCTCGTTTACCTTGATGTTCGATCCGCCTGCCGGCTGGATTGTATTAGGCTGTACAAGACCGTTACCGCCTACTTCCTGTCCCTCTGGTGGCCATACACCGCCCTTGAGGAACTTGAACTCACCACCTGCCGGCATGTCGAAGCCATAGTATACGAAATAGTTCTCGTCAAGAACCGAAAGATAGAGATCTGACTTTGGATTCCACTCATTGAATGAACCTACGAGTGCCCACTCTGACTTCTGAAGTTCCGGCTGCTCTGGCTCACCTGGAGTCGGAAGGTCACCGAAGTACATCTTGTTGATGATGAAGCCGTCACCTGCGAAGAGGAGGTGCTGAGCGTCGATAAGAGCAACAAGGTCAGGGTTAGATGCGAGGTCAACCTGGAATGTGTATGTTCCGTCACCATTATTTACAAGACCTTCTGTATTGACATTTATATCGCTCGCACCTGACTCGTCATTGATAGTCCAGTAACCATCGAGGACGCGGATCTGCCACCATGTAGCCTCTGGAGCTGGCTTAACGTTCACGCAGAAAGGAGCGATCTTCATTCCTTCCCAAACTGCTGCAGGAATCTCTGCACAGCACTCGCCAAGGGCGTCCTTTCCTTCCTTTGCGAAACGGTATGGGCTTGCGCTCCAAGCAGCTGCACCTACTGTACCGTCATTCTCCCAGATAACGCCTTCTGTAACAGGCTCAACTTCCTCAGGGATGAGAGGCTCCTTCTCGCCTGGCTTGAAACCTGCCTCCATTACCCATACCTTGAGGTTAGCCTTGTCGAAATATACGTCATAGTTTCCTTCCGGTGCGTTAACTGCGATGTTCTCGCCGCCGATCTGGCCTGTGACCTCAGCATTAGCATACTGGTCCACGTTCTTCTCAGGATACGCGAAACCGTCCCATGTACCTGTCTCGACGATCTTGAACTCGATGATATTGTAGTCACCACCGTAGCATGTAGAGTTCCATACGAAAGGAACGTTCTTGGCAACGTAGAGGTCACCCTCCTTTGCCATAAGACCTGCTGCAACATTGTTTACCCATGCAGCATCAGCGATTGTACCAACTACTGTGTAAGTGATCTCAACTGGATCCGGATTCTGTGGCTCCTTCTCGCCTGGCTTGAAGCCTGCCTCCATCACGTAAACCTCGAGGTTCTCGAAGCTGAAGTATACGTCGTATGTGCCTGGCTCGCCGTTGAGCTTGATGTCGGCTGCGTCACCGCCAAGGTTTGCCTTAGCATATTCTGCTGTAACGACCTCGATTCTGCCGTTTACGACAGCACGCTCTGAACCTGGAGCACGACCGATGTTTGTAGCGTCTGACCAGCTCTGGTTTGCGCGGATCTTGAATGTAAGCTCTGTGAACTGTGCACCCTTGGCAACGATCCACTCGCCTTCCTTAGTCATTGGAACGTCTGTATTCCACTGATTGTCAACGAAGCAACCCATCATGCTCCACTGATTCTCAACTGGAGCCGGCTCTACAGCCTCTGAAGGAAGCTTGCCCTCTGACATCACATAGAATGTTGCAAGATCTGCCGCGAGGTAGATATCATACTTGCCGGCCTCTGTAACCTTGATGTTAGATCCGCCTGCTGGCTGTATTGTATTAGGCTCTACAAGACCGTTACCACCGATCTCTGTACCTGCTGGTGGCCATGCGCCGCCTTTGAGGAACTTGAACTCGTCGTTTGCCGCAAGCTCAAGACCATAGTACACGAAATACTCCTCGTCAAGAACTGAGAGATAGAGCCCTGATTCAGGTTTCCACTCATTGAATGAACCTACGAGAGCCCACTCAGACTGGCCTGGCTGAGGACCTGGAGTCTCGCCAGCCGCTACCTGAGTGACCTTTACTGTCTTGGTCAAGTCACCAGCCTTCACAGTCACTGTAGCCTCACGTGCTGCAGTTGTCTCATTATCCTCGGCTGTGACCTTTACCGCTACAGCCTTCTCTGAAGCCGCACCGCTTGATGGCTCGAGAGACACCCAGTCTGCGTCTGCTGTAGCAACCCAGTTCTGGTTAGAAGTAACATTGAATGAAGCCTCACCTGCTGTCGCAGCAACCTCTACGGTCGCCTTGTCAACATCGAGCTTCGGCGTTTCAACAGGCTCGTCCTGCTTACACGCAACGGTTGCTGCCATAGCCAGCAAACCGATAACCAAATGTTTGATTTTCATAATGCTATTATTTTATGGTTGAATTATTGTCTCGAAGGGATACAAATATACATTTTTAAATCAATTAGAACAATACTAATACTCGAATTTAAATGTTTTCCCGTCTGGGAGGATCACATCAGCAAGCACTTTATATCCTCCATCAGCATTTTTCTCCACCATGATGACGCCAGACTGAAGATGCCTGTACTGCGAATAATACATCAGAGGATCCTCATAAATGAAGTAATAGTCGTCGTTATGCCATGCCATGTCAACATCGATTTCCACGCCCGCCAAAGCAGAATTTATACCAATGACTGCATAGGTCGTCTGCGGCTGATCCTCCTTGAACGGAGATATCTTGACCATGATCTGGCTTTCGTCGGCAGACCAGGCAACAGAATAAACCGGATATTCTTTTCCGTCGTATTCGTATGTGCAGATAGGCGGTTCCACCACCGGCTGCTGCTCCTCCTGTTGTGGAGGACCCTGAACCTGCGGGGTTTCGGGCTTTTCGCAGGCATGAAGCGCGACAAGCGCCGCCACTGCCATTATGATATGTCTAACTTTCTGCTTCATAAGGTCCTTCGTATGTTATCTTCAGGTTATCGTAATTAGTAGCATCTATTCTTATCGTGCCGCCGTCTTCATCCACCGTTATGGTGCCGCTGTAGCCGGTCGCCTTGCTGTATCTCTGTCCATCATAATCCATGTAAAGGTCAGGACTCTGAGAGAAGCCGTGGGCATTTCCGTCAAGGAAGTTTACCGGAAGGGTTATCTTTACCGCATCACCCCTTGTGGTCGAAATCATCACCGTGCATGTAAGATTCACGGGATCTGGCTGCAAGTTGAGAACCACGTTTGTTATGCCGTATGTATCACCATTATAAATGACTTCGTTCTTCACAACCTCCTTGGTGCCTGCATCGATGGCATTGCCGTCGTAGCGAAGTCTCAAAGTCGTTCCTCCGAAGGTTATGTCGGCAGACACCTGATAGTGCGATGCATCAGACGGATCAGCATACACCTTCAATGATCCCTTAGCCGAAACCTCACGCGAATCCACATATATTTCATTGAAGTTGTCGCCGTATCCGACCGCCACAATGTCGCTCACGTCCAGCGATCTTCCGTTGCACTGGGTATCGTCCAGTACTATATACGCATAATATGTCGTGATTGATATGTCCTCGAAATAATCTATGCCGGCAGGGGTCAGATAAAGAGTCGTCAGACCGTCCTCCTTGAGGTAGAAGGCCGTGCGGACAGGTTTTTCGTCACCGCCGATGGCAAAAATGTTCTCATTCACAACGATTCCCGGCTCCTCCGCTTCCATTTTTGCCGCCAGCTTCGTTCCGTCCGCCAGCGTCAGGCGCACCTCAACAGTAGCCTTACCGTCCTTATAGTCAAACAGGCACTTTCCCTCCTTGATCTCCTCCTTCATATCCGGAGCCACTGTTTCAAGATACGCTCCGTCAAGCGTACTCATTACAGTGTAAAGGTCGTTCTCAGTCATCAGGTCAAACTCCTTGCCGTTCAGAAGCGGCGATATCGCCACATAGAAGTACTCGTCCTGCTCGAAGACTGCATCGAAGCTCTGCACTCCCTCTGCCGGAGTTGCGGCGATGCAGATATACTCGCCAAGATTAGTCAGCTCTACGCTGCCGTATGAGGCTTTCTCCTTGTCTACTGCATAGGTATTGGCATCAAGGACGACATCCTGATTGTCCTGACCCGGCTTGCCCGGAATCGGCAGTTCCGACAGAGTCGTAGTTCCTTGAATCTTCTTCGGAACAACCTGGCAATCAAGCAGGTCGTATGAGAGGGTATAGCTTCCGTCCCCGTGATTATCAATCACGATCTCGCCCTCGTCGATGCGGGCATAAGTCTGGCTCCACACCCCTGCTTCAAGCTCATAGTACCATGCTCCTGCAACCTTCCAAGCTTCAAATACGTTCGGAAGACCAGGGATTGCTACACCCGGCACGATGTTGTCCTTATCTATGGACGTATCGAGATTTCTGTCGGTCATCTTATATGTCCCCGAAGGAATTCCATCCTCGGTTATGTCCACATCCCATGGCACCAGCACCTCGAGTCTCAGCACGGCGCCGTCTCCGGCAGGCCTTGACGCACTCATGTCCACCGACTCGTCTCCAAGGTAGATCAGAAGACAGCGGTAGGTTTCATCCATACGGTAGAAATAGTCACCCTTGTCTTGCAGCTGACCCTGATCAAAGGTCAGACCTGTCATATCCTGCTTGAGCGTGCTGTTCGGAGTCTCCTCCGGAACGTAATTTCTCGGCTCAATATTTCCAGTCCACCTGAAGTACCTCTTGGTGTATTTCTTGCCCACGAGAACACCTTCTATTGTAAATGTTCCGTCATCATTGGAATTGATGCTTATTGCTCCCTCGTCGATAAGGTCATAGTCCATCTCAGTAGAGCCTTCCGAGATATCGGCATAGAATGTACCGTCACCCATCTCGATGGTCTGGCCGGGGAGATCCAGCCTCACCATGTAGCCGCTGACGAATGTTCCCGGAGCGAAGTTGCCGGAGTTCATCATTTCACGGTACACGCCCTTGAGTTTCGACGGGTCAGCTCCCTGGTTTTCATCGAATTTCGCATTCAGCTGGAGCTGGGTCACGGTTCCCGGACCGACAGGATTGCCGAAATCATCGATCTCCATATCGGTATACAGCTTCACCACCCAGTCATCCGCAAAGGATTCACCGGTGATGTCACCATAATATATGAAGTCAGCATTTGTGAATGTTACGGTATCAGGGACTGCCTCGACGAAGCCATGATCCGGTTTTTGCTGTGGATTCGTGTCCACCGGCGGCTGAGGTTGTTCGGGCTTTTCGCATGCACCGATAAGGGCCAATACTGCCACTAAACCATATAGGAGGGATTTTTTCATAGTCTTGAGATTTACGAACACAAATCTAACGAATTATTGCATATATAAAAAACGGACGGTCCTGTCGGATCGTCCGTTCATATATATTATGGTGTGAAATTACGGAAGAGTAACCTCCATCATCTCGCCACCACGTGCAGGGATTGCCCAGTATGCGTCCCAACCGTTCCAAAGAATGAATGACATGCGGAGAGTGTTAGTTGATGACTTGTAAACGTCAACATACTCGCGTGGGAACTTGATTGTCCATACAACCTCGCTGTCAGTAGTCTCAGTTGTATAATCGTCGATGTAAACACGCTCCTCACCGATATACCATCTCATCTTTGTAAGCGCTCCTGTCTCAGCGTCAAGCTCGCACTTGTGCTCCTGATAGTAGATGTCTGTACCTGTTGTAGTCCAACCCCACCATACTGCAGTCTCACCTTCACCATCAGTGAAGTAGAAGTCGAGATAGTTTGCAGCGAATGGAGTCTCCTTAGCAGCAGTAAGACGAACATAAAGATAGTCAGCGTCAGCATAAGCTCTGAGCTCCTTAAGTCTTGCGTCGTCAGTAGCCTCTGCACCGTTTACAGTAACTGCTGCAGTCTCCCAAGGATCAACTGCTGGAGCACCTGCCTCGTGAGAGATGTAGTAAGCTGGACCGCCTACCTGATCCTGATCGTTGTAAATATCTCTCTTACCTACGAGTGTAACGATGTCACCCTCCTTAAGGCCGAGGTTAGCGAATGACTTGTCATTCTTAGCCACGAATGAAGTAGTAAGACCATAAACGTATACAGAACCTGTCTCGTCTACGAGGTCGAAGTTACCGTGAACATCGTTCTTGAGGTTTGAGAGAGTTGCGGTAATCTTGCACCATGTGCCCTTAGGCTGTGCAAGGAACTCTGCCACTGTAGCTGGCTTAGCAGCAACTACATGCTCCTTGAGGTAAGCTGTACCGCCGACCTGTGGAGTCTCCTTGTAAGAAGTTCTGGTACCGATGATAGTGATCACGTCACCCTCGTTGATGCCGATATCTGCAAACTTCTTGTCGTTGCTTCCGATTGCGCCGTTGTTAGTAAGACCATATACGTATACTGAACCTGTAGCGTCTACGAGGTCGAAGTTACCGTAAATAGTGTTGGAAAGGTTCTTCACAATACCAGTGAGCTCATAGAGAGCTGTTCCCTCTGGTGCTGCGAGGAAGTCCGCAACTGTTACGGCTGCGATTGCGCCAAACTGCTCGATGTCAGCTGGTGCGATGTACTCCTTGCCGTCTACTACAGTCTTGAATGTAACGGTAGTCTTACGTGCGCCACCCTCGTTAGGAGCAGCTGTAAGCTCTACGCAAGTAAGGTCACCTACCTTTGTAGGCTCGTCTGCAGTAAGCCAAGCAGCGTCCTCAGGAATCTCTACAGAGAAGTCACCAGCCTTTACAGTAAGAAGAGCTGTAGCAACACCACCCTCGAGTGGAAGAGGTGTAGAAATCATCTTCTCAAGCTTGAGGAGAGACTTCTCGATCTCGATAACTGTTACGTCAACGAGCTCGATAGTACCGTTGTAGTTCATTCTTGGACCCTCTACTGTAACGATGTCACCAACCTCGAGACCGAGCTTTGTGAACTGCTGAGTAGCACCGTTGTAAAGTGTACCATAAACATATACTGTACCTGTATCATCAGTAAGATACCAGTTACCGTACTGAGTGTTTGCGATTGAAGTACAAGTACCCTTCACACGGTAAACCTTACCGTCAACACCGTTGTTGTTTACCTCAGCGCAAGTAGAAAGAGGAATCTCCACCTTCTCTGCCATCTGGAAAACTGTGATAACCTGCGATACTACACCGCAGTTGAGGTGAAGAACCGCCTCCTTGTTCTCCTCTGATGCCTCAGCTGAGAACTTAACTACAGTCTCACCTGCCTCACCTGCTGCTGGAGCAACAGTAAGCCACTCAGGAATACCTGTAATCTCCCACTTGTCAGCGGCAGTTACAGTGATCTCTTCTGAGCCACCCTCGATTGGAAGGCCAATCAGAGACTTAGAGACCTGAACCTCCTCAAGGAATTTCTCTTCCTGCTGGCAACCTACGAAAGCGAGAGCTGCAGCAGCGAGAGCTGTGAAAATATGTCTAAGTTTCATAAAATTCCTGATTATAAATTAGTTAAACATGTACTTGATACCAACTGAAGCATACCAGCACTGGCCGATTCCGATTGAAGGATTCCAAACCTGAGTGTTAGGATTTACTGCAGATGGAGTAGAGAATGTTGCATAACCATCCTTGTCATATCCCTCATACTTGAGGATACGGCCCTCGCCGAGAGCTGGGTTCATGTACTTAGACACACCCCAGTTAGAGTTGAAGAGGTTGAGGATGTTCTTGATGTCTACGCAAAGCTGGAGAGTGTTCATAGACTTGCCGGCCTTAACCTTGAAGTCGTGCTTGTAGCTGAAGTCCACTCTGTGAGTCCAAGGAGAGTATACGCTGTAAGCCTCTGCGTACTTACCCTGGTTCTTGCTGAGGTACTTGTCTGCGTGAACGTAATCCATGAAACGAGTTGCATCGTCCTCTGAAACGAAACGGAAGTCGCCGTTTGCAACCTGCTCGTCAGTAGGGATGTAGATGAGGTCATAGTTATAACCGTCACCGTTCATGTCGTTTGCAGTCATGTAAGTGTAGTTGTAACCGCCTCTCCAAGTCTCATAGATGAAGCTGAAGTGGTTACCGCTCTTGTCGTTGTGAGTGATAGACGCGATGAAACGGTCTGGAGTCACGTACTGTGAGTTGTGGAGACCTGGATCGTTAGGTCCATATACTGTACCCAGGTAGTTAAGTACTGAAGATGCGTTTGAACCTGGCATACCAGTAACCTCCTTCGATACTGTGTGAGTATATGCAGCCATGAGTGAAAGCTCAGGGATAGGGCGCATGTTTACAGTGAATGTACCTGAGTAACCGTAACCCTTGTGAGTGTTCTCAAGAACGTATGCTGAAGGGAGGTTCTTGTTGACAAGCTTCTGCTTATCCGCATCCCAAACCTGATACTGCTTCTGGTAGTCCTGATAGATAGGACGGTTGTCAGCACCGTTGAGTCTTGCGAAACCGTCAGCGCTCATCACGCTCCAGTCACGGATAACAACGCCGTTTACAGTCTTGTTGTAGATACCCTCAGCGCTGATAGTGAATGGGAATGAAGTAGGGAATGTATAGTCAACTGCGAGTGAAGTCTTCCATACCTGTGGCATCTTGAACTTAGGATCCACTGCTGAGATCCCAGCTGGAATTGTTCCGTCAGCTGGAGAGATTGTGTTCGGATAACCGAGCTCGAGAAGCTTAGCGAGGAGTTCCTCACGCTTGAGGATACCGCCGGCGAACTGGCTCATGTCAGTCTGTACACCACCGTTCTTGCCGTCGCCGTTAAGCTTAGCCTGGTACTGAACCATACCTGAGTTTGTAGGCATGTTAGTGAAGAATACGAGTGGGAGACGACCTGAGAAGAGACCTGTACCTCCGCGGAGCTTAAGGCTGTTGTCACCGAGTACATCCCAAGAGAAACCTACACGTGGAGAAACTGTAAGAGCAGCTGAAGGCCACTTACCTGTATCGATGTGTCCGTTCTTGCAATCCTTGATCACGTTACCCTCGGCATCAACATACTGACCCTGCTCGTTTCTGAGAACCTCACCCTT
>JAZOPY010000132.1:0-3690 GCA_045655825.1 Candidatus Cryptobacteroides sp.
TTCGACTATCCGCGTTTCCAGCATAGGGGTATCATGCTCGACGAGTCCCGCAGCTTCAAGGGGAAGGAGTTCGTCAAGAAGCAGATAGACGCTCTGGCCCTTCTGAAGATGAACGTGATGCATCTGCACCTTACAGATGCCGCAGGCTGGAGGCTCCAGATCGATGCATATCCGAATCTGACCGACCATGTGGCATGGAGAGTGGGCGAGACCTATCACGAGTGGGAAGGACTCGGATATCCTTTCACAAATGCCGAGGATCCTAAAGCATACGGTGGATTCTATACCAAGGACGATATCCGTGAGATCGTCGCATACGCGGCCGAGCGCCATATAGACATCATCCCTGAGATCGAGATGCCGGGACACAGCATGGAAGTGAACCGTGCATATCCGGAGATTGCGTGCGTGGGTCCCGACGGAAAGCCAAGACCGTTCTCGTGGGACCTCTGCGTCGGAAATGACGGCACTTTCGAGTTCCTTGAGACCGTGCTTGAGGAGGTGATTGAGCTGTTCCCGTACAAGTATATCCATATCGGCGGTGATGAGGCCGTGAAGAAGGACTGGGAGGTATGCGTGAACTGTCAGAAGAGGATGCAGGAGGAGGGTATGCAGCACAAGAACGAGCTTCAGGGCTACCTTGTGCGTCATATCGAGGCCTTCCTGCGCGAGAGGGGAAAGACGGTTATCGGCTGGGATGAGATTGTGGAGACAGGACTTCCAGAGCAGGCTGTCGTGATGTCGTGGAGAGGTACTCCTGGTGGAATCAAGGCTGCATCGGAGGGCCACGACGTGATAATGTCACCGAACAGTTACGTATATCTTGATTATTATCAGGACCTTATCCGCAAGGAGCCGAAAGCGGTGGGACACATGCAGTCGCTCCGTCATGTATATAAATATGACCCTCTTGAGGGCATAGATCCTGAGTATCACCGCCATATCCTCGGTCTCCAGGGCAATCTCTGGTGTGAGCTGATACCATACGCGGCGCATGCCGAATATATGCTTTATCCGCGTGCCTTCGCCATCGCCGAGATCGGATGGACCCCTCAGGAAAAGAGGGAATTCTTCCACTTCCGCGAGCGTTGCCTCACGCTGATAACCGTCTTCCGTGCGATGGGATACAACACCTTTGACCTGTTCAATGAAAGCCTCAGGGCACAGACAGGTCGCCTACGTTTCGATGATCCAACCTTTAAACTTCTATAAGCTATGAGTTTCAATATCGTTTTGGAAACAGCCGATAAGGCTCCTATATACAAGCAGCTCGTCGAGAAATTCGAGGATGCGATACGTTCCGGAAAACTTCAGCCAGGAGAGCAGATTCCTTCAATGAATGAGTTTGCTGCGCAGCTTGGCATTTCAAAGGAAACAGTCAAGAAGACCTACGGAATCCTCCGTGAGAAGGGGCTTCTGGTGCCTCAGCAGGGCAAGGGATTCTATGTTGCAGAGGCGGGTGATGCCTCCAAGCCACGCGTGCTTGTAATCTTTGACAAGCTCAGCATATACAAGGAGGTGCTGTATAACTCTCTCGCTGAGGAACTTGGCGAAAAGGCTGACATAACAGTCCTTATGCATAACCAGAATCTGGAACTGTTCACATACTATCTTGACTCATACCTCGACAAGTATGACTATTATGTGATAAGTCCGCATTTTCCGCTTGATGATAAGACGCAGGCAGCGGCTACCAAGCTGATTGCCCGTATTCCGAACCGCAAGCTGATCATGGTAGACCATTGGCTGCAGAGCTATACAGGCAACTATGGTGCTGTATATCAGGATTTTGAGAATGATGTATATGAGGGTCTCAAGCAGGGCCTGGATAAACTGCAGACTACCTCATGTCTCAAGGTCATCACCATGGCATCCAGCCTTTACGGTCCTATGATCTGCAAGGGAGTCGACCGCTTCTGCATGGAGCACAACATTCCTGTAGAGTTCATGACCAAAGCTCCGGAGAACATAAATCCCGGTGATACTTATCTGGTAATCAACTCTCAGCTCGACTCAGGACTGGCTGCCCTTGCGCGCAGCATCAAGGCGCAGAACCTTGAGGTAGGAAAAGATGTCTACATTATTTCTTACAATGAGTTTGATCTGAACGAAGTGGTGCTGAACGGCCTTACGACCATCTCTACTGATTTCAAGCAGATGGGCCGTACCGCCGCCACCATGATCCTCAACCGCAAGAGCTGGAAGGTCCACTGCGACTTCCGCATGACCCGTCGCGGCTCATTCTAATGTTTTTCGAAGATCAGGACGGTGATGCCGTTCTGGCCGAGCTTGAGTTTTGATGTCGAGCCTTTTGACTTGGCGCTGACCTCTCCGATCGACTCACATCCCACGAATCTGTAGCCTGGAACCGTGATCTTGCCTGAAGCACCGTCTTCTGAAAGGGTTGTCGCTACGATGGCAAGGCGGTTGCCGTTGGCATAGCCGCGGGCGATGATCTCGTCACAAGAGCATGTGAAGCCGTCCATGTGTACGAAACGTCCTGCTCCCAGAAGGAGTTCAGGGTATTTGTGGCGGATGGCGTTGATCTTTGCCAGGTAGCCCTGGTAGTGCGGAGTCTCGTCGATGAGACCGCGGCAGCGGAAGATCTCTATGTCGTTGACCAGACCCTTCAGCAGGGTGTTGTTTGCTCTGCGCTCGACGTCTGTGTCGTCACGCAGACAGCGGTCTGACCAGATAACCTCAGGGAAGGTGTACTTGAACCATTCAGGGAAGCTGTAAGGCTCTGCGGTGAACTCCACGATGTGCACGAAGTCGCAGAACTGCGATGTGCAGTCGCTGAGCCACTCTGTACCGAGGCAGAACTCAGGATCGATGGCCTTGATGTGGTCGCGGATCTCCTTGAGAGCCTCAGCCTTGTAGCGGCCTGTGTAGATGTCCTGTACAGGGAATTCACGCGAACGGTCCCAGTTAGGGAACTCCTCGGCAACACCAAGCTGATCATAGAAGACTGCATCTGCGCCGTATGCCATCGCTCTGTCAGCCCACTCTAGAAGCATGTCCCTCCACTCGCGGTTTGACATGTTGGCGATAGAGAATGTGCGGGTGTCATAGTATCCAAGGGCTGTACCTTCGCCTGTGAACTTGTAGTGCTCGGCGAACTCAGCGCCTGTATTGTCGCGGTTCACGGCCTGCTTGCCGTTTCCGTGCATGTACCAGTCGCTCTCACGGTCCACGAGACGGCCGTTGTAGTAAAGGACGAGACGGTTGTCCTGTGCGCGATAGTCTGCGATAGCTTTCTTCCAGGCCTCTTCTCCTCCCTGGGTTTCGTCGATATAGTAGTTAGGATAGCCGTTGTCCATACCGTCGCTCCACCATCCGAATGCAAGCACTGTATTGCAGCCTACGCTCTTTCCGCAGTCGTTTATGCGGCCAGGGAGATCGGTGTACTTGCGGAGATATTCTCCGTACTGGTGCTTGAAGATGATGCGCTGCCAGCCGGTCATTTCCTTTACCCACTGAGGCACATCCTGCTTGTCCCACCATGTGTTCATCCACTCGCGGTAGATGTGCGAAGTCTCTGTCCATGAACCCATATAAGGCTTCACAAGGGAAGCGTCGCAGCTCCATGAATCGCCGCACATAGCGTTAGGGTAGCGGTAGAAGCCGGCCTCAAGACGGTCGAACTGGCCTGGAGCGGAAGGGTATGCACGCAGGCCATGCCATGTCTGC